>JBKCTR010000828.1:0-14724 GCA_046318755.1 Planctomycetaceae bacterium | reverse complement strand
TCTTGGGGGAAGTCCGCTGGGGACATGGTTGCCAGGTGGGAACCTACGCCCAGCATGTCTACACCAGTCTGCCCCAATCGCAGACCGTGATGGAGTATCTCGAAACGGTGGCCGCCCGGGGGACCAAGACCCAGGAAATCCTGGACCAGGCGGGAGCGCTGCTGTTCCGTGGGGACCACATTGAAAAGCCGGTCTCGGTCCTTTCGGGAGGTGAGCGGGCCCGTCTCTGCCTGGCGGGTCTCCTGCTGGGGAATTACAACATTTTGATTCTGGACGAACCGGGAAACCACCTCGACGTCGACACCGTCGAGGCGTTGGCCGAAGCGCTGATCTCGTACGCGGGGACAGTCATCTTCACCAGTCACGACCGCCATTTCATGCAGCGTGTGGCGAGTTGCGTCATCGAAGTGCGTGATGGACGGGTGGTCAATTACAACGGTGCTTATGACAGCTATCTCTATGCGGTCAACCGCGAGATCGACGAGGGAGAACGCGCGGCCGCCGCGGCCCGGGGCAAATCGGGCGCGCGTCCCGCCGGGGGCCCGCCCCCCAGCCGCTCCAACTCGGCCCCCCGTCGGAATGAACGGGAGATCCGCAAGGAAATCTCGACTGTCGAGAAAGCGATCGCCCGGCTCGACACCCAGAAAAAGCAGCTCTCCGAGCAGTTGCTGAACGCCGGCAATCCTCAGGAAGCGCTCCGCCTGCACAACGAGCTGGAAGCCCTGCAGCAGCCCCTGGCCGAGGCCGAGGAACGCTGGTGCCAACTTCAGGAAGAACTGGAGTGACCCGCCACCGCGACGCCCTTCAGAGGGGTGTTCGCCGTCTTCAGAGGGGCCCAATCGCCAACGTTTGGCGCCGACGCTGGGTTTCAGTCAGACTCAATGTGGGCTCGATCACCTGCGCAGCATGACCCACGCGGTGGGGCCTATCACCAGCAGCGTCCCCAGCAAAGTGATCGGGCTGAACGATTGCTGCCACAAAACGACATCCGCCAGCATCCCCAACGCGACCTGAACCAGCCCAACCACCGCCACCTGGGCTGCCGGTCCTGTGGTGAAGGCGATGGTCAGCAGAAATTGCCCCAGTGTGGCCGAGAGTCCCACCCCCGCCAGCAGCAGCAGTGTGCCCGGATCGCTCAAAACAGCCCCGGGCCGTGCTCGATCAAACACCAACAGCGCCATGCAGGCTGTCAGCAGCGAGACGAGTGAGAAGTGAGCCACAATCGAGCGGGCGTCGATCTGCTTGAGCCGGTGCAGTCCAATCATGGCAAACCCGCTCATCAAGGAACTGAAAAAAGCCGATCCCGAAGCCAATCCGGCTCCTGGTGAGGAGGGCTGCTCAATCAGGATGACCCCCACCACCCCGGTGATCGCAGCAATCCAGACGCTCACACCAGGCACCCTCCCAAGAAACGGCCAAGAGAGCACCGCCACCCAAATGGGGTAGAGGTTGGTCAGCGTCAGCACCTGCGAGACCGGCAGACGGGTGAAGGCAAAGAATGCCCCCATCATGCTCAGGCTACCCGCAATGCTGCGCAACCAAAGATTTCGCGGCCCCCAAAAGACCAGCCTGGCCCCCCCCGCCACCGCCAGGCTTCCCGACAGCACCATCGGAATGACGGAGCGGGCAATCATCGCGATTTGCCAATCGCAGCGTTTCCCCAAAGCATGCGCACAGCCCCCCATCACCGTGAATGCGGCGGCCGCCCCCAGCATCGCCAGGTAAGGCCGCAGGGTCGACTCCGCAGGCTGGGACGTAGGAAGGGACACGAGGGAAGGAGTGAACCTCAGGCCAGTTGGCGGGGTCCACGCAAGGGGGACAACGGAGTGGATTGGACGCGGGAATCGTCAGTGTAGCACTGATTCACGCCGATGCCGAACCGGCGCAAGTCGTGGGCGGCCGGAAGGGGGACCAGAGCGGGCCTCCCCCGGAGTTTCAGGAATCGCCGGTCCCCCGGCCCCCCGCTCGCCGTGGTGTTTTCGCAAGCACGACGGAATTCCCTCCGAGAACAGTCTATAATCCAGAGCCGACCAAGAGAGTCCCAACCCAACATGATGGCCCGAGACCCATGGTGATTCCCCGTTTGACCTGGCGACTCCTGACCGAGATTTCCCCCCGGCTGGCGGTGAAGGGAGGGTATCTCTGTGCCTGGAAAGGGATGCGGGCGGTTTGGGCTTACAAGCGCCGGCTGAAAAAGGGAGAACTGTATCCCCCCTTCATGTTTATCGCGCTGACCAACAAGTGCAATCTGCGATGTCATGGCTGCTGGGTCGAAAAAGAGGGGGTGGGCTACTATCTGCCCGAAGACCAACTGGACACCGTCATTCGCGAGGGAAAAAAACAGCACGCCCACTACTACACTCTGTTGGGTGGCGAGCCGATGATGTATCCCAAGCTCTGGAATGTGCTCGAAAAGCATCGCGACTGCTACTTCCAGATCATCACCAATGGCATGCTGTTCACGGAGCGCAACGTGGCCCGCATCCGGGAACTGGGAAACATCACCCCCCTGATCAGCCTCGACGGTTTCCAGGCCAACAACGACAAGCGGCGTGGGGAGGGAGTATTTGAGGCGGCTGACGAGGGGCTCGCCCGGCTGAAGAAGAACAAGATCATCTTTGGGATCGCCACCACCATCACCGGTCAGAATGTGGATGAAGTGCTGACCGACGAGTACCTGCAGCACTTCATCGACCGGGGGGCACTTTACATCTGGTACTACGTCTATCGCCCCATGGGGGCCGAGCCACATCCCGAATACTGCGTGTCGAAAGAGCAATTGCTGGAAATCCGACGCCGGTTGCTGAAAATGCGTCGCAAGCATCCCATTTTCATCATCGATACCTACTGGACGGCGGAGGGTGAAGCGTTCTGTCCGGCCGCGACCGGCATGGGCTTTCACGTCAATCCGCATGGTGGCGTTGAAATCTGTCCCGCGCTCTCGTTCGCCCGGGACATGATCACCGATAACGATGGCGACCTCTACAAGACCATCAATGAGAGCAAGTTTCTGCGGGGCTTCCAGGAATTTGTGCACGAGCGGACCAAGGGCTGCGTCATTCTGGAGAATCCCCAGGAACTGAGAGATTACATCTCCGGCGCAGGAGCCAAAGACTTCTCCACCCGCGATGCCTTCACGGAACTGGGGTCGGGAACACCCCGCAACAGTCATCACCTGCCCGGTGAGGAGATTCCCGAAGACTACTGGCTCTACCGGTTTCTGAAACGGCAGGTCTTTTTTGGAATGGGTGCCCATGGCTGAGTCTCCGGCAAACCCGGCCCCTGGCGGAGGTTGGCCCGATCAGACCCAGACGGGGGAACTGCTGGCCCGCGCCCGGGACGGACGGTCGGAGGCGGTCAATGATCTGCTGGAGCGGCATCGGGCGGCCCTGCGACGCATGGTCGATGCTCGGATGGACCAGAAACTGGCTCGCCGCATTGACGCCAGCGACATCGTTCAGGACGTCATGCTGGAGGCCAGCCAACGCCTGCAGGATTACCTGAAGGAACCCCGAATCCCCTTCGGACTCTGGTTACGGCAGATGGCCCAGGATCGGGTCATCGACATGCATCGCCGTCACCGCCTCGCGGGACGCCGCAGTCTCGACCGCGAACAGCCGCTGGCCGCTTCTGGGCAGCCCGATCGGTCGTCACTCGAACTGGCCGCGCAATTGATGGATCCCGAGTTGACCCCAGCCGCGCATGCCCTGCGGGAGGAACTGCGTGAGCAATTTCTCGTCGCACTCGACCAGATGGACGAGCCGGACCGCGAGATTCTCTTCATGCGGCATTTCGAGCACCTCTCCAACAGCGAGGCGGCCCATGTGCTTGGTCTGTCGGAACCGGCCGCCGGAATGCGTCACCTGCGGGCCCTGCGACGATTGCGGCAGATCCTGGGGGGCCAGGAAAGCTCACTGATCTGAAATTCCCTGGGCGAATTGACCGGCAACCCGACTGATCTCGCCATAGCACTGGGCCATTCGAGACGCCGGCCTACGATCCGAAGACCTCGGTCACCACGCGTCCCTCCACATCGGTGAGGCGGTAATCGCGTCCCGAGTGGAACCAGGTCAACAGTGTGTGATCGATCCCCAGAGCGTGCAGAATCGTGGCATGCAGGTCGTGAACATGCACCTTGTTTTCGACAGCGGCAAATCCCAGGTCGTCGGTCGCACCAATTGCCTGGCCCCCCTTCACTCCGCCCCCCGCCAGCCACGCGGTGAACCCCCGCGGACTGTGGTCGCGCCCCTTGCCGTTCTGAGCCGTGGGAGTCCGTCCAAACTCTCCCGTCCAGACAATCAAGGTCTCATCAAGCAATCCTCGCGACGCCAGGTCGCGGATCAGACCGGCGATGGGCCGGTCCGTTTCCCGGCAGTGTAGTTCGTGATTCTTGTTGACGTCGCCATGGGCGTCCCAAGTCTCTTCGCTGTGTCCCCCGCCGGAATAGACCTGCACGAATCGCACTCCCCGCTCGACCAACCGGCGGGCCATCAACAGTCGACGGCCGAATTTTTCGGTCGCCGGGTCGAGCAGTCCATACAGTTGCTGCGTGGCCTGCGATTCCTGCGACAGATCCACCGCGTCGGGAGCCTCGCTCTGCATCCGGAAGGCGAGTTCATAGGTGCCGATGCGGGCCGCCAACTCGGATTCGGTCGGGCGGCGCTGGGCATGCCGGCGGTTCAGCTCCCCCAAAACATCCAACTGGTCGCGCTGGCGCCGGGAGGACATCCCCTCGGGAGGGGCCAGGTCGATGATCGGCGGGCCACTGGTCCGGAACTGTGTCCCCTGGAAACTGGCGGGCATGAAGCCGCTCCCCCAGTTGGGTGGTCCTGAAATGGGACCACCCCGGTGATCCAGCAGCACCACGAACCCCGGCAGATTCTGGTTCTCGGATCCCAGTCCGTAACTCACCCAGCTTCCCACGCTGGGAAACCCCTGCCGCAGAAAACCTGTGTTCATCTGCAACAGGCCGCCCCCATGGGCGAAACTGTCGGCATACATCGAGCGAATGATCGCCAGATGATCCACGACTTCCGCCACCTGGGGAAACATGTCGCACACCGGCAAACCACTTTGCCCGGAGGGAGTGAAGACCCGACTGCTCCCCAACAGTGTCCCTGGGTTGCGTACCTTGAATAACGGATCGGCATCAAGATTGGGAATCGGCTGTCCGTTCAAGCGGGTCAATTCCGGCTTCGGGTCGAACGTGTCGACCTGGCTGACCCCGCCATACATGAACAAAAAGATGACCGATTTCGCCCGCGGCAACACATGTGGTATCCGGGGTACCAAGGGAGCGCCAGACTCGGCAGCTCGAGCCGCAGACCCGAAGAATCCATCCGCTGCCAACAAACCAGTCAGGGCGGTCCCGGTGAACCCCATCCCGGTTTCCCACAGAAACTCACGTCGAGTCTGACCACAGGGTGGCAACCGCGGCGAAGCAGGATAGGCTGGAATCATGGTCGATCCGAATCAGTAGGGCACAACCGAAGGCCGTGTTGTTGGCCAGTCCCTCGGACAGACCAGCGGGCATCGTTCGGATTATCTCATGGGGTGACCGGAGGAACCAGCCCACCACGAAGGTGGGGCGAAGCTCAATAGGGTTTGCGGGGAGTCTGGCATTGCCAGCAGAGATCGAAATCGGCATCCACCTCGGCCTGACAGGTCGGGCAAATCCAGGTGGGGGATGGCCGATCTTCAGGGTGCGGCTCGTGCGCCTGAAAATCCCAGGTCTCCAATACTTCACGAGCGGCCTCGGCTTGGTTGGCCCGCACCCAGAGATGTGGGGGAGTCACGGTATTGTAGCCCGCCGCCTGCAGGGCATCGCCTACAACCCGGGCGTCAATCCCTGCATCGGCCAACAGCCCCTTGAGAAAATGTGCCTGCGGGCCATTGGCTGCCGTGTAGACATCCACCACCTCGTCACTCATGGCATTTCCTTCGGGACTTTGGGGGAGCGTTCCCGGGTGTGGAACAGCCTTTCATCAAACCGCAGATCCAGCGCCAACCACAGAGCGCGGGCGTAGCGGAAGAAAAACGTGGGCCACACCACACAGAAGATGACCAGCCCCAACAAGATATTCCGCGAGGGAAATCCATAGCCAAACCGCAACACAATCCAGGTCGCGGTCGAGACCAGGGTGGTGATCCCATAATTGAGGTAGATCGATCCCAAAAAATAGCCGGGCTCCCGCTCGAATTTGAGATGGCAGGCCGGGCAATATTCATGCGTGCGAAACAACCCCGTGAACATCGGGGCTTCGCCACAGCGGGGGCAGGTCAGCCGCAGCGCGCGGCCAACCAACAATGACGTGGGGGGACGGGACATGCGCAACACATCCGGGAGAGAAACCAGACTTACAGATCCAGTTTACACCAAGCAACTGTCGATTGCGCTTCATCGCCGGTTTGTCAGGAATTGCCCATGGCGTCAGCGGACCGCTCGTCGGCCAGGTTCAGCTCCTCCCCCAGCGACACAGGGCTTCCCAGAATCGTGGCTGCCGCGAAACCGGCCTCCGAAGGCACCGCCGCCAACATGCCACACGCCCCATGGATGTCTTGTCCGCCGCTGTAACGCTTCTGCACCGGCATACCCAGTTCTTCCCTCAGGGCGTCCCAGAAGGCATGCGCCTCGGCCGAGTCGGGGCGACGGAACAGCCCGGTGGGGTCATTCACATCGATCAGATCGAGCAGAATGGGCATGCCGCGCGTCAACTCGGCCAGTTCGCGCGCATCCTGTCGACGGGTGTTGATCCCCGACAACAGGGTCCAGGCCAGCGTGACCCTGCGGCGTGTGGCCGCCTGGTATTCGCGGACCGCTTCCATCAACTCGGGGAGGGGAAACTGCTTCTCAATCGGCAGCAGTGTCTGACGGGTTTCCGAATTGGCAGACGTCAGAGAGACAATCAGCCGGTAGGCATGCCCTTCTCGTGTCAGTCGACGAATTCCCGGAACGACCCCCACCGTGGAAATGGTGATGGCCTTGGCGCTAATCGCCAGACCGCATGGCTCAGAGAAGATTCGGGCCGCGCGAATCACCCGGTCATAGTTGAGCATCGGTTCGCCCATGCCCATAAAGACCACGCCGCGTACGGGATGCTCCGAATCCTGCTGGATCTGCACCACCTGATCAACAATCTCCCAGGTGGCCAGATTGCGCTGAAAGCCCATCCGACCAGTCGCACAGAAGGCACATTCCAGGGCGCATCCCACTTGGGAACTGACACAGACGATGTATTTTTCGTCCCCGGGGCGATGCAGCAGTGGAATGCGGACCGCCTCAAACCGACGTTCATCGGCTCCCGTGAAGATGTACTTCGCGAAGCCATCGCGCGGCGAGACCACCTTGTCCACCAGAGTGAGGGACGGAATCGAAACCCGCTCTCGAATCTGGGTCAGCAAGTGCTTCGAAAAATTCGGCAGTTCCGTCGGGATCTCCCTTGCCGAGTGCTTCATGGCCAGGGCATGCAACTGCCGCACCAGCCGCTCTGGAGGTCGCAGGTCGGCCAAAGCCTCATGAAGAGTCTCGGCGTTGTGGTCTTTGAGCAGAATCATCGAGGAACAGACGGTCCCGGAGAGAAATCACTCCCACGTTCGACTGGCGACATCGCAGGCCAGGATGGGGTGGAGCGGCCGTGAGACAGGTGAATGCCTGTGTGCTCCGCCACGATTGGTGAGTGTAACGCAGGCAACCAGAATGGGGCAAACCGCGGCTCCCAGATCCGTCGCCCATGAAACTCTCAGGCCAGAATTCCGTCGATCACCCGCCCCGCCACGTCGGTCAGCCGGAAATCTCTCCCGGCAAAACGATAGGTCAACTGCTCGTGGTCGAGCCCCAACAGGTACAGAATGGTCGCATGCAGGTCGTGCACATGCACCTTGTCTTCGATCGCATCCCATCCGTACTCATCGGTCGCACCGTAGGTCATTCCCCCTTTCACGCCTCCTCCGGCCAACCACATGCTGAAGCCAAACGGGTGGTGATCACGACCGTCGGTCTGGCCCTCGCGAGCGGGGGTCCGGCCGAACTCACCGCCCCAGATCACCAGCGTGTCATCGAGGAGACCCCGTTGCTTCAGGTCGCGCAGCAGTCCGGCGATGGGCTTGTCGGTCGCCCGGGAGTGCTGCTCGTGCCCCGCCTTCAGATTGCTGTGCTGATCCCAGGGCTGGAAGCCCCCTTCGGTGTGATACAGCTGGATGAACCGCACGCCGCGTTCGGCCAGCCGGCGGGCCAGCAGGCATTGCTTACCAAAATTCGCCGTCTGCGGATTGTCGAGCCCATACATCGCCGCGGTGGAACTGGTTTCTCCCGTGATGTCGAACGCTTCAGGGGCGGCCACTTGCATGCGATAGGCCAGTTCAAACGACTGCACTCGCGCGGCCAACCGCAGATCATCCGCACGTTGACGCTGATGCAGTTCGTTGAGCCGGCGCAGGCCGTCGAGCTCGCGCCGCTGTGCCGCGCGTGACACAAGGGAATTGGCAAGGTTCTTCAGGGGTTGCGCCAGGTCTGACACAAAGGTTCCCTGATAGCTCGCGGGCAGAAAACTTGATCCATACTGCCGAGCTCCCTCAATGATCGGTCCCGCACCAATCGCGATGAATCCTGGAAGATCCTGGTTCTCACTCCCCAAGCCGTAAGTGACCCACGCCCCAGTGCTGGGTCGGGAGGCGACCCGCTCGCCAGTGTGCATCAGCAGACACCCCCCGGGATGGTTGGGGTCGTCGGTCGTCATCGACCGTATCACGCACAGATCGTCGACACACCCGGCCACGTGCGGGAAGAGTTCGCTGACATCCAATCCCGAATCGCCATGTTTCGCGAAACTCCAGGGCGATCCCAGCAATGTGCGCTGCTGACCCAGATAAAGCTTGGGGGAGGGGCGGCCATCTTCGGCGGTCAGCCGGGGCTTGGGGTCGAAGGTGTCAACCTGCGAGGGCCCTCCAGGCATGAACAGAAAGATCACCCGCCGGGCCGTCGCGGGGTGATGAGCCGGGCGCGGCGCCAGGGGAGCCCCCACCCGGTCGGTCGGCGGCGGGTCGCCCGAGGCCCTCGCGCGGGAATCGTCGGCCCATAGCGCCCGCAACGCCAGGCCTCCGAATCCTCCTCCAGTCCGGAACAACAACTCGCGCCGAGTCCACAGATCAGTCGACATAGTAGAACTCGTTGGTGCAGACGATCACGAGGCACAGCCGATCCCACGCCCGGTCCGACCCATCTCCCTGCAGCAGGTCGCGAGCGATGGTGATTTCGTCTTCCGTGGGCCCCCGCGTGAACAGCCGCCGGTAAAGCCATTCCAACCGCTCGACCACGTTGTCGACTGGCACTTCACGCCGCAGTCGCGCCGACAATCGCTCGGTCATGTGGGCGAGGAAGGGGTCGTTCATGAGGAACAATGCCTGGGGAGCCACAATCGACTCGCTGCGCCGCTCGATCACGCCCCCCCCGGTGGGACCATCAAACAGCGGACAGAATTCCGACGCCTTCGCTCCGGTCCGGACCGACATCAGGTACAGGCTGCGGCGAGGCTGGCTCGTTTCGAGAAACCCGGGCCCCCCCGGTGTTTCGTCCAGTTCTCCCGAAACCGCCAACAGGCTGTCGCGCAGCGCCTCGGCCTCCAAAGGCCGACGGGACATGTGGGCCAGCCAACGGTTCTCGGGATCGCGACCGGACGTCTCGGCAGCAGGCTGCGATGATCGCCGGTACGCCTGTGACAGGACCATCGCCCGTTGCAGCGCTTTGACCGACCAGCCAGACCGAATCAGCTCGGCAGCCAGATAATCGAGCAACTCAGGATGGGTGGGGCGCTCTCCCCGCAACCCGAAATTGGTGGAGGTCCGCACCAGCCCCGCCCCAAAGTGATGCTGCCACAACCGGTTCACCACCACGCGGGCCGTCAATGGATTCTCCGCCGCGGTCACCCAGTCGGCCAGCTCTCGCCGGCCACTGCCGCTGGCAATCGCCAAAGGCTCGTTCGAAAACACCCGCGGGACACGACGGGGAACCTTCGGCCCAGGGGTCTTCCACTGTCCCCGCAGGTAGACGTGGGCATCTCCAAAACCGCTGTGCGCGGTCTCGGCAGGTCCCCCATCCCGCACCACCACGGCCTGGGGAACCGTCGGCTTCTTCCACGCCTGCCGGCGAACCAATTCCTCCCTCAGGCTGGTCATCAACCCGGCCTGTTCGGCCGACAGCAATCGCGCCCTTTCGGAAGGGGGCACCCAATAGGGACTGGCCGCCGAAAGCAGCTCGTCCGACAACTCGGCCCAGGAATCGACCTTCTCTTCGACATCAGGCTCGACCGGATCGAGCCAGCGCCGACGCAGTTGGGTCTCAATCTCGATCCGTGACGCATCATCGAGCGGGGCGGTAAAGATTCGCAGTTCGGCCAACTCGCCTCGAAACCGGGGGGCACTGCCCGAACCGGGGCCCCCGAGTCTCAACTCGGAAATTGCCGGATCGGACGAGATCGAGTGAATCGCCCCATTCGTTCCCATCAACTCGCCATTGCGGTGAACCTTCACCCCACCGGGTCCCCAGTTCACGCTCAGCAGCTGCGGGCCGGCCACGCCCGGAGGAGGCACCACCACATCCCCCGAGGTCCCCTCGCGCCGCGCGATCACGTGGACTCCTCCAACGGGAGAAATCATCAACCCCAGGCCATGATGGCCCGACGCCGAATCTTCCCAGCCGATCAGGCGCTGTCCCCCCTCACCGGCGGAGTCCGACCGGAACACCACCACCAAGCTCCCCACGTCGGGAACCCGATGGGGCACCGGCAACAGGCTCTGCCCATCAAACCGCAGCACCGTTCTCACACGACCGGCGAACTCCTGCTCAACGCGGGTGGGGGCCGGTGTATTGCCAATGACAGTGATCGACTGCGGGACCTTCCCTCGATTCCACCAACCGGTCACCTGTCCCATCGCGTTCACTTCCAGCCGCCGGTCGTTCGCCCGCAGGGCGATCGCGGGCATCGGCACGGTCGCCGCAGTCCCTTCGGACGCCAGCCCCCGCAGGCGGGCCACCAGCCTGGGGGCAAGGTCGTTCGCCAACCTCATCGCGGTGGCGGCGTCGGCCGCCAAGGCCAACTCACGCAACGGCTCGGCAACAGACTTGCGGTTGAGTTGCCCAGTCCAGAACCGGACGACCGAATTTGAGAGTCTCGCGCGTTCCGCGGCAGCCGACACAGTGAGGCGGTGGCTCTCGGGCCGGGCAGACGCCGCATGCCACCCCGCCACCAGCCCCTCAGCGGTCTCGGCCTCGAGTTGGGCCCAGACACTCATCAACCAGGCCTCCTCTTCAATCCTCGCAATTTCCCCAGGGAGCGCCTGCAACCGTTGCTGGTTCTCGTCGGCCTGCTGTTCGATACGGGCGATCTGGGCCGCAGGCCAGAGAGGAGCCCGCACCAGCGGAGTGTTCCCTTTGACCGGACTCGGAATCAGCCGTGTGCTGAAAAAAATCCCGGCCAAGGCATAATAATCTTCGATGGAAATGGGATCGTACTTGTGATCGTGGCAGCGGGCACAGCCCAGCGTCAGCCCCAGCATCGACCGGCCAAGCACATCGATTTGATCGTTGACGTAGTCGGCGATCATCTGGGTCTTGTCGACATCTCCCGGCACGAAGTCGGCCAAGGCCAGGAACCCGGTGGCCACCAACGCATCGCCATCCAGTTCTTCCGGATTGGCCGGCTGCAGCAAATCGCCCGCCAACTGCAGTTTCAAGAACTGGTTGTAGGGCAAGTCGGCATTGTGCGCCTGAACGACCCAATCGCGATATCGCCAGATTTCACGAAAGTCGCTCTCGGCGGGAAGTTGGATCAGGTCACGGGCATCGGCATACCGAGCCACATCGAGCCAATGCCGCGCCCAGCGAACGCCATACCGAGGCGAGGCCAGCAGACGTTCCACCACTCGTTCGAAGGCGTCGGCAGACTCATCTTGCAGAAAGTCGCGGGCCTCTTCGGCCATCGGGGGCAACCCGGTCAGATCAAACGTCACCCGGCGTAGCCATGTCGCCCGGTCGGCGGGAGGACTCACCCGCAGGTTCTGTCGGGCTATGTCGCGCGTCAGGAAAACGTCAATCAAACCCCGTAGGTCAACCTGTTGCGGCAGGTCAACCGGCGTTCCAGCAGACAGCGGTTGAAACGCCCAGTGCGTGCTCTCTGGCGAGCCCGCTGGGGGCGTCGTTGGTGGGGGGCCCTCTCCCCGAGTCATCCCAGACAACAGTCCCGGGCCGAGGCAAAAGAGCAACAGCCAACGGAACCGGCCCGACTTGGAGTGACGCGGAATCTCGGCCAGCAGACTCACGGTTGGCCTCCGGTCTCGAAGAAGCGGAACACATCCTCCAGCGCTACCTGCACAATCCCGAGATGTTCGACCTGAGGATAATCCCGTTCTTCGAGGGTCAGTCCTGCCTGGCGGAATTGCCGGGCCACCTGCTGGACCCCGCCGCGGCCGAAGTCCTCAGCCCCCGCCCCGGCAAACAGGGGAATCTGTTGGAAGGCATCGATCTGCCGCACCCTCTGCCCCCCGCCGAGAATCGCCAGGCGCCGGACGACTTCGGGATGCCGGGCCGTGAGATTCAGTCCCTGCATGGCCCCCATCGAATGCCCCAACACAAAAACCTGCCGTCGATCGACGGGACAAAGCGCATCGACCGCGGCGATCAATTCTGGAAGTTCAAGACCCGCCCCGGCCAGTGGGCTCACCCGGGGGGCCAGCAGCAGCCACCCCCGCTCTTCACACAGTCGCACAATCTTTCCGGCCCCATAGGCGTCGAAGAACATGTTTTCGCTCCCTCCCGCTCCATGCAGAGCAATCACCAAAGGGCGCGGCCCCAGCGGCGGAGAACGAGCTGCCTTATCTGTGGATGCCTCTTGTTGAGAAGGCCACAGCAGACGGCAACGGGCCGACTTGCGCCCCTGTTGGGGCGAGATCCAGTACTGTCCCGGACCAGTCGCCAGACGTACTGCCTCTCCACGGGCCAGTTCTGAACTCCAGGCCTCGCACTGCCCCAACAGTGCATGAGCCGGGTAATCGGTCTCCGGACGCGACGCTCCCAGCAACCCTTTCAGTTCCCGCACAGTATCACGCAGGGTGCGCCGTGGTGAGCCGGGGGTGTCCTCCGGCAGCGCCGCCTCCTCTTCGGTAAGTTTCGCCAGCCTCTTGGCAGGATCGGACGTCACCGACAGCACCTGCTGTGGCAACTCAAACAGCCGGTCCTCCATCTTCACGCGCAACTGAAGTCGATAGTCTCCCTCTGGCAGCTCGGCGGTTGGCACTGGGCAGGTCTGCGCCAGTTGTGTCCAGGGCGTCACTCCCACATGGAACACCTGTTCGCCCTTCAGCAAACTCACCTCCAAGATTCCGGCCGGTTCGGGAGTGTCGGCCAACTTGTAGCCCCTCTCAATTCGCAGTTCGATCTCCGGGGTCCCCAGCGGAACCAGCGGAGACGGCAGCGAGACATTCAACGAGTGCCACAACTGCCGCTCCGGCGAGGCGTCGCCTTCATCGAGGGCCAGACAGGCCTGGTCGAGAGCTTTGCCTGCCCCCGCCTGATTTCCCGAGAAAAAGGCCGAGACCGCCGCCTGCAGCGGTGCCAAGACCCGCAGCCTTGCCTCGGGAGAATCCTTTTGTTCCCAGGCGGCCTCGAATCTTTGAACCCGCTTCCCCAATTGATAGCGCAGGTCCGATGCGTGACAGTCTGCGGGCGACATCACGCAGAGGGAGAACACCAGAGGAATCAGCGGCAACCACGTCGGCAGACCGGGTCGGCGCGCAGGCTCCAGCCAGGCCACGGTGGTGACGGCAGACGCCAAGTCTGTGGTGGAAAACCGCATGTGTCGGACCGCCCTTCAGAAAAGAACTCCAAGCCAATCGACCATCATCCGCCCCTTCCTGGCCTTTTTCCAGTCCAGGCCCCGGCCGCCAGCCATGGACCCCACAGCCCGCGGACAACTCCGGAGCTTCAGCGCCGGGGGGCCAACCGGCGGACTCGTAGGGGAGCGGGCTCAGCCGGTTCATAATCGGTTTCGATGCGCGCCCGCACGGCCGGTGAGAGTCTCTGCAGGTTTTCGTCATCCACCACCGCATCAGGCGGTTGCTGGTCGAACAATTCCAGCAATTCCCGCTCGAGGTCGGGCGCAGAGATCAGTCCCATCGAGAACTCGTTCAGCCACCAGATGCGATAGGCATGCGGCCGCAGTGCGCCCCAGCCGGTGAAGCCATCGAGCACCCGGCCCTCCGGCGGGACCCGGGCATGGAGTTGCTCAATCGCCTGGACCTGTTCCGCATTGGACCAGGTCAGCAAGTCCAACTGACGACTCACACCATAGCCCAGTGCCAAAGCCCCTCCCCAGGCCCAGACACGGTGACGGCGGTCAGACAGCGCTCCCCTCCAGCCAAGACCCCACGCCAGCCAAAAGAGCCCCATCGCCAGCAGCGCGGGGCCCAGAGGATTCTCGCCAACCAGGTGGGGAAACGGCCCCGTCTCGCCACGCAGCCAACCCCGACTCAGCCAAACCAGTTGGGCCACCAGCAACACACCCCCCAGTGGCAGAGCCAACCGCAGCCTTCTCGTGTGACTCCCGGTCAACAGCGCCCGCCCACCGACACCAGCCGCCAACACCAGCCAGGGAAACCACAGCAGGTAATATTGGGGGAACGTCGCCTTCACCACCATCAATGAGCCCACGCAGCCCACGGTTGCCAGCAACACCA
>JBKCTR010000827.1:0-3926 GCA_046318755.1 Planctomycetaceae bacterium | reverse complement strand
TTACTGGAATCCGGCGGTTCGATTCGAAGTGACCCGGGAGGGTAATCCCGTCTATGAACGTCTGCGAGGGGCGTTTGAGCGCCAGAAGGTCAATTCGAGCGCTGACTTTGTCGAGCCGAATTCCCGTCAAGCCGCCCGGAGGACCCCCTGATGCGTCGGAACAGTCAGGCTTCAGACCCCGGTTTCGGATCGGATTCGTTCCTCGATGTGTTGTCGAATGTCGTTGGCATCCTGATCATCCTGATCGTGATGGCCGGCATGCAATTGAGTCGCACTCCCATTCTGCCCGCGTCCACTACGGTGGCGCCCGAACCGGCCGAACTCCTCCCGCCTGTGTCGGCTGAACCAGACCGGTCCGCGGCACAACCCGAGGCGGTGGACGATGAATTGCCAACGGGCGATTACGATCCAATCCTGGTGCAGGATGAGATTCCGGAGGAAATTCAGGCTCAGGTGCGGACCCTCACGGCCGAGCGTGATGACCTGTTGAAGCAGGAGGCGGACGTCGAACAGCAACTGGAGGGGCTGGCAGTCGCGGAGCAGAAGTTGGGTGGTGATTTGTCGCGACGAGATCAGGAACAGGGAGCGCGGTCCAAAACTCTGACGGCCGAGCGCACGCGGCTCCGAAAAGTTCAGGATGAAGTGACTAACCAGCGCCGCAAGCTGTCGGCTGTCCTGGCGGAATTTGAGGCCGTCGAGCAGGAAGCTCCCAATGTCAACACGATTCGACACCGGCTGACTCCCGTCAGTCAGGACGTCACGGGAGAGGAGATTCACTTTCGCCTTGCCGGAGGACTGATCAGTGTGGTTCCCCTGCAGGAACTGCTGGAACGGGTAAAGCAGCAGGTCGACAGACGCCGGGAAATCGCGGCGGCCCGTGGGGGCTACAAAGGAACCGTCGGACCGATCGACGGGTATTCCCTGGAATTCGTGATCGAGGTCCGCCGCATGTCCCCACAGGAAGAGCGGATGCACGGCATGCGGGAAGGATACTCACTCGAATTGTCGCGCTGCGTGGTCATTCCCGACCCCACGCTGACGGGCGAGACGGTGACGGAGGCCCTGCGGCGTGGATCCCGCTTCGCCATGGCCCTGCGAACTGCCTCCAGCGGGGCGGCACTCACCTTCTGGACCTATCCAGACAGCTTTGCCACCTATCGGGAATTGGCCGAGGCAGCCCATGCTGAAGGGTTCCTGGTGGCGGCTCGCCCGATGCCCTTTGGGCAGAACATCATCGGTGATCGGCGGCTGGGAACCCGTTCCGCGGCACAATAGTGCTTTGGAGCAGGACAAAGTCGGTCTCCTGGCACTCTTTCAGGAAACCGGGAGCACAGGAAACTGACCGAAGGCGAGTTGACCATCCACCACGGTGGCGACGACTTTCAAGCCAGTGTCCTGCGATCCGCCAACGGGCCTCATCTCGTGGAACAGCATGAGATTCGCCTGGTCGCCTGACATCAGCCGATACTCGGGCAGTCCCAGCAGGCGACAGGGATTCCGGCAGGCCATGTCGATCGCCTGCTTGAGCGTACAGGCTCCCATCGCCACGGCACGTGCGACACAGACTTCTGTGGTGGCGCTGGAACCGGCCAAAATTTGATCCTGACCAGCCACAACAATCTTCCCGGAGGCCAGCACTTCCACCGCTCCCGCCGAATGCGTGTATCGACCGGGAGCACAACCAGCCCAGCCCGAGGCATCGCAGGTGATAATGGTCGAATGCCAACCCTTGACGGCCACGATCGCCCGGACCATGGCGGCCGGGATGTGGTGGCCATCAGTGATCAGGCTCGCCGCCAAGCGTGATTCTCCCAACTGGTCCCAGACATAGTTGGGGTGGCGGGGAAGTTGCAGGTGGGAACCGTTGCCCAAATGAGTGCTCAATTTCGCCCCGGCATCCACCGCCGCCTCGATTTCGGCGGTCGTGGCCGCCGTATGGCCGATCGAGATGGTGACTCCTTCCGCGACGGCTCGGCGAATGAGCTCCAGCGCTCCGGGAATCTCGGGGGCGATGGTGAGCAATCGAATCCTTCCCCCCGAGGCATCCTGAAATTGGGAAAACTCATTCCAGTCGGCCGAACGGATATGCTCGCGCGGATGGGCACCGCGGGGACCATCGAGAGGCGACAGCCAGGGGCCCTCCAAATGACATCCCTTGACCATCGTCGCGACCAGCGGATCTTCCCGGCAGGCATCGGCGATGGCCCGGAAACCCCGCAGCAGCGCCGCATGGGAATTGGTGATCAACGTTGGCAGCACACAGGTCACTCCGTGGTGCAGGTACTGACGTACCGCACGGGCGACCTCGGCGGCGGTGACCGTGGGGCTGGAAAACCAAATCCCGCCGTAACCGTTGATCTGGAGGTCGAAGAGTCCGGGAGCGACCCAGGGCCAGTTCTCAAAATTCTCTCCAGGCCACACCGGGTCCACGCTGGCAACCCGACTCCCGCGGAGCGAGATCTGGACAGGTTCCCCGGTTTCATAACGGCGGGCACAGAAACGGATTGCAGGATCGTTTTGGCTCATCTCCACTCCCCAGTTGAGGTCTTGCCAGCGGCATGGTCCTGAGACTGCAGATCAGGAAGGCAACAGGACAAGATTGTCGACATGGATGACTTCCTCATAGCGCACGTGCCCCAGGAGTGACTCCAGCTCATCGCTGCGGCGACCAGCGATCCGTCGGGTGTCCTGCGAGTTGAAATTGGAGAGGCCGCGGGCAATCTCAACTCCCCGCGGATCCAGCAGCATCACCAACTCCCCCTTGTGAAATTCTCCTTCCACACTCGTCACCCCGATCGGCAACAGCGACTTGTGTCGCTGCGAGATCGCACGGCACGCCCCCTCATCAAGACGCAGTCTTCCCCGGGGAGCCACAGAATACCCGATCCATCGCTTCCAGGCGGGGATTCGTTCTCCCTGGCCCAGGAACAGGGTCCCGACATCGTCCCCGTTCAAAATGCGCGACAGCACGTCCTCGTGGCAGCCATTGGCGATGATGACCGATTCTCCAACTGCGGTGACACTCCGCGCAGCGTCGAGTTTGCTCTGCATTCCCCCCGTTCCACGCCGACTCCGTGTGGCAACGGCGAGCGACTTGATGGATTCATCCCATCGGTCCACTAACGGGATGACCTGACTGGTGGGAAGCGAAGGATCCCCATCATAGAGGCCGTCGATGACCGAGAGAATGATCAGCAGGGGGTCTTCGAGCAGGTTGGCGACCAGGGCGGCAAGGCGATCATTGTCACCGAATTGGATCTCCTTCACGCTGACCGTGTCATTCTCGTTGATGATCGGGACCGTGGAGAATTCGAACAGGGTCCGCAGGGTATTGCGGACGTTCAGATACCGGCCCCGATGCCGGAAGTCATTGGCCGTGAGCAGTAACTGTGCCGCCCGGAGACCAAACTTGTTGAGACAATCATCGTAGCGCCGGATGAGGTGGGCCTGTCCCACCGCGGCGGCCGCCTGGAGATGGGGCAGATCGTCCGGACGACGTTCAAGTCCCAGCAGTCCAATCCCCGCACCGATGGCACCACTCGAAACCAGCACCACCTGACGGCCCGATTCCCGAATGAGGTGCATCTGTTGAGCCAGTGCGTCGAATCGAGCCTCGTCGAGCGTATCATCCTCTCGGGAGAGAACGTTGGTTCCCACCTTGACCACGACGGTGCGGGCTCGTGCGACAACAGTCTGGCGGATGTTTTCGGGCGAATCGGTCATGATGGCCGATCTTAGAAAAATCAGCCGGAGTGTGTCAGCACGACTTTCGGAGTGGTATCCCCCTGCCCGACCTTGGGTGCCCTGAAAGACGGGCGAACAACGCCGGGAGAGCCAAGGGGAGCCAATCCGGAGAGCAAGGGGGCAGCCACATTCGACAATTCGCTCTCCTCCCGCCGAACTGGTGCTGGGACCATGGTTCGAGC
>JBKCTR010000826.1:0-2104 GCA_046318755.1 Planctomycetaceae bacterium | reverse complement strand
GTCTTGGGAAGTCCGGGAGACAACTCGCTTGGTACCGGCATGAACACCGGCACCACTTTTCCCACCACCCGCACACAAGGGAACTGAATCATGCGGAATGCCCGCACTTGGATCGCCTGCGTCGGCTGTGTTGTCGCCATTGGGATGGCCACGGGTTGCCGCCTGTCGGGTGTGTTTCAGGGCCAGAAGGGGCCCGCCCAAGACCCCATTCCCACGGCCAGCCGTCTGACTGGATCCCAGGTTTCCGAGAGCCAGGTCTCTCTGTGCCGGACTCTCGAACAGCAGGGTCAGTTGGAGCGCGCCCGGGAGGGCTATCGGAAGATTCTGGAGGCCGACCCGAAGAATGCAACCGCCTCCTGGAGGCTGGCTGTTGTTCACGATCGCCTGGGAGAGCTCGACAAGTCGGAACCGTTCTACCGCCAGGCTCTCGAAGCCGACGCGAAGAATGTCGATTTGCTCGCGGACTATGGTTACTCGCTGTATTTGAAGCGGCGCTGGGCCGAGGCCGAGAGAATTTTGAGTGAAGCGCGGAAACTTGAACCCAAGAACGCGCGGGTTCAGAACAATCTGGGACTGCTCTTGGCCCAGACCGATCGTCCGGAAGATGCCTTGGCGGCATTCCGGCGAGGGGGCTGCCAGGAAGCCGAGGCCCACGCGAATCTGGGAGGGGTGCTGGCGAGGAATGGCCGCGATGAGCCTGCCAGCAAAGCCTTCGAAAAGTCCTTGGCAATCCAGGGAAATGGCAAAGCGGCCAAGCAGGGGCTGACCGCTCTCCGAGCGAAGGCGCAGCGAGACCAGGCAGCGCCTCCCACAGGGGCCGGTCAGGACGAAGCCAATCTCGTGGTTCCCGTGAGCCACGAGCAGTCGGCGGGAACGGAATCGCCGAAAGTCGCGCCGGTGGCTGCGGAGCGATCGGGCAAGTCCCGGATTGGCGCAGCCAACGTTCGCCAGAGCACCAAGTAACAGCGAGTGACGGCGATGCCAAGGGGGACCGGGGATGGACCAACCTCCCCAGCGCTCTGTCCGGTCCGACGAACTTGTCAGGACACCAGATCATCGCCATGAGCTGTCCCGCGGTTGCCCTTCTGGGACCAGGTTCTGAGCGGGATTGGAACGCGACAACAGGCCCCGCTTTGGGGTGAGCGGCCAGCGTGATCACGGAAGCGGAGTCTTGGCTGTGATTCCCGGACCAGTCACCCGCGACCGGTCCAGGGGACTCCCCCCCGACCAGACTTGGTGGGCCGTGGCAAGTCACGGCTGCCTTTCGCAGTGCCCAAATCCGCGTACGGCGTCCCCCCGCACCTCGTGCGATGACCGCGAAAGCTGAAGCGGGGGAACTACTCTTTGCCGGAACCGCCGGGACGTCCCCCACGATTCTCCCAAAAACACCGTGAGATTTCGCCGCGGGGCGCAAGGGGAACGGGCCACCGGGGGAGAGGGCCAATCGTCGGCGGTGAAGCTGGTGCGTTCCCACGAACAGAGGTGAGCCAACGGCTCGAATGGGCCGAGTTCCAAGGGGGCCGTGCCTCCTGGTCGCTGGCCGACAGGGCAATCTCCAAGGCTGGCCGCCTGTTCCTTGTCGAACAACTGCCAGCGGGCGGTTTGGGGGATTCGCCCTCGTGACACCCGGCCCATTGTTGTGGTACAGTCTCTTGGAGCAGATGCGAAACGAGAGGTGGGTTGGGTCGCCATCGGTTCACCGGGCGGTGCTTCGTCCCCCAATGTCGCGTTTTTCCCCCTGTTGTGGATTCCATGAACGACCCGAACGACATCCCCGGCTCGTCGATCGTCTCCGATCTGACGTTGGTCCGTCGCCTGCGGGATGGCGAGGGGGATGCCGCGTCGGATCTGTATCTGCGATATGCCGATCGGCTGCACCGGCTGGCCCGCAAGCAGACCTCGGCCGAGTTGGCGCGGATGGTCGAGCCCGAGGAAATTGTGCAGTCGGTGTTCAGGACATTTTTTCGTCGGGTGAACGTAGGCGTCTACAGCGTTCCGGAAGGGAAAGAGCTGTGGGGCCTGTTCCTGGTGATTGCACTGAACAAAATCCGCCACGCTGCGGTGTATCATCGTGCCGCGCGGCGGGATATCCGCAAGACGACCT
>JBKCTR010000825.1:0-4453 GCA_046318755.1 Planctomycetaceae bacterium | reverse complement strand
GCAGGGGGGGGCCGGGCAATTGGCGGACCAGACCCAGCAGGCGAAACTTGCCGGCGGGGTACGCGAATTCGTCTTCCTGAACCGGGTTCTCGAACTTGTGCCAGCAGTACGCGAGTTGGATGGCCGGGCGGGAAAAGCCGTCGTTCGAGCGGAGGGAAAATTGCGGGGGGACCGGCAAACCGACCTGGGAGGCGAAATCTCGCACCACGCAGCCCTGGGGGAATTGGGCTGGCTGGAACAGCGACAGCCGCACCCGGTCGCGGCCAAACACGCGCCAGAGACGGGTGGTGTTCTCCTGCACCTGGAAACTCAGGTCATCCCAGGCAGAGGTCAGCGCGAACCGTCCGCGATCATGGGCCCATTGGTGCCCGCAGAGACTGGTGAGCCAGGCGGTCCACGGGCGCAGGTAACCCCGTACCTGGATCTGGAATCCGCGGGAGATGAGCGAGTCGCGCAATCGTTGGAGGGAGGCCTGGGGCAAGACCCAGAGCAGTTCCGACGAGATCACGAGGTGGGTGCCGTTGCGAACCGCCCGGTCGAGGCCACGTATCCATTGGCGTTCGAGGCGGGCGCGATAGGGGGCAAAGCGGCCTCCCGGGCTGCCGAAGCGGCGGAAGATTTTTTCGCAGTGGGGAAAGTCTTCGAAGAGGGCCGAGAGGGCGAAGGTTCCATTCGGCTCGCCCCCTGCGACGTACTGGAAGCGGGGATCGCGCAGGTGAAAAAAGAGCGCGTCCTGGATTGCCGTCGATCCGGTCTTTGGTCCACCGATGTGGAGGGTGCAGTCGGGCATGGTGTTCGCGGTGAGCTGCAATCCTGGAGGCAGTCGTCGGGGAGGGGCGGTGTCTCCACCCGGTTTCCCTGTCGGGGCTCAGCGATACTCGCGCAGCAGCCATCGCCAGAAGCGGTAGCGCTGGGGAATGACGGCCGGGATGACCGCATGACCTGTCTCGGAGTGGGTCGGTTCCTCGCGGGGGGACTTCTCGATCACCAGGATGCTGTCGTAGAAGTGCAGTGAGTCGACGGTGCGGGTGAAGTCGGTCACCGCGAGGCGGCGGGGCTGCCGGGAATGCCAGGCGTTCAGCCAGTCGATCATCTGCTTGGCATACTCGACAAAACTTCCGCGGCGACGAACTCCCCCGCCCCAGCCCCGCCAGTACGAGGTGTGCAGATCTTCGCAGAGATAGATGCCTTGGGGGGAAATGTGCGGAAAGAGCTCTTCAAACGTGTGGATCTGCTGCCGCATGGTGTGTCCGCCGTCATCGATGAGAATATCGATGCGGGGAATTTGCTGCTGGAGGCGGCGCAGGAAGGCGCGATCTTCCTGGTCGCCGATATGGATCTGGAATCCCTGAGCCGCGAATTCGCGGCAGTGCGGATTGAGGTCGACCCCATGGATGGTGGCGGTGGGTCCGAAATAGTCGCGCCACATGCGGAGTGAGCCCCCCTGGGAGACACCGAACTCGACCACATGCACATCGGTGCCGCGGAAGCGCGCGAAGTGCCGGTGGTAGACATCGAAATAATGCCGCCACTTGTCGAGCGTTCCGCCGGTGTTGTTCTCGAAAAACCGGTGCAGAGGATTCTCTTGGGGGTTGTCTGGCATTGGTGCCGCTCGCATCGCGCTGGGGGCGAAATCCGCCCTGTGTTGTTCAAACCTGTCCGACAATGTGTTGCTGCGGAGACTTCACCGGCGCAGCCCCATCGCGCGGGCCAGACGCCAGACGCCGCGTTGCAGTTTTTGCCCCAGCCTGCGCCACGCCCGAAACCGGCAGACGAGTTCGCCCGGCGGCGGGGTGTGGGAAAACGTCCCCCACCACTGCAGCGGGACGGTGGGCCACTGCCACGGGTGGCCGCGGATCGTCTGATACTCGGCACACAGGGTCTGCCAGCGGTCGAGTTGATCGACGGCATTGGTCATTGTTCCGCCATGGAACTGGTGGAAGGTCGCCTCCCCCAGCAGGACGATGGGAGTGACCTCCGGCAGAGCGAGGGCCCGCGACCAGGTGTCGAGATTCACCAGGCCGCCGCCGACCGAGGTAAAGCGTCGATCGTAGCCGCCGAGTTCGGTCCAGAGTTCGCGGGACAGAAAGAGACTGTTGCTCTCGGTGGGCGGGTCGTACCAGGTGGGGCCAGAGGATTCGTCGAAGACCGAGATTCCGAACAGGCGATAGCCGTCTGCCAGCCAGCCCGACTGCTCGAGCAACTGGTCTTCAACGTCGCGGGTGTAGCCTCGCCGCATGGTTGCCGACTGCAGACCGGGGCCAAGGTAACGTCCCCGGCTGCCCACGACCGCGCGGGGAAACCTTTGTAGCGCCTCGCAGGCCGTGGCCAGCAGCCCGGGAGAGGCGAGGCGGGCTCCGTCGATCCAGACGGCGATCCACTGACCTCGGGCCTCCTGCAGGCCCCGGTTGATGGCTCCCACGGGACTGACGTGAGGAAACGGATTGCGGAGGCATCGCAGGTGCAGGCCGAGTTCGGTGAATTGGTTCGGCTCGACCGGGGTCTGTGAGCCATTGTCGATCACCAGCACTTCGTAGTCGTCCCGCGGGATCCCGCGCTGGTACACGGGGGAGAGCGACTGCAAAGTCCGCGGCAGTTCGCGTGACATGTTGTACGCGACCACCACGATCGACAGGCGGGGAGTGACGGGTGCCCATTCAGTCACGATCGCTTCTCGGCGGGGGAGCAGAGTCTCTTGGTGTACTCATGAGGGACCGGTATTTGGGGAACCAGCCTGGGGAGCACGCCGCCAGTAGACGGAGGACGCGTCAATCGGAATCAGTGGCTCGGTGATCTCATGGTCGCGGCGGTAGTCTGCGACCGCCTGCCGGCAGGGAGCGAGAAAGTAATCATCGACAATGCAGTAGCCTCCGGGCGACAACTTCGGATACAGGTGGTTGAGCGCCACAATGGTCGAGCCGTACATGTCGCCATCGAGCCGGAGGATGGCCAGTTGGTCGACCGGCGCGGTGGGGAGTGTCTGTTCGAAGAAGCCCTTGAGAAAGAGTACCTGGTCATCGAGCAGGCCGTACCGGTGGAAGTTGTCGCGCACCTCGGCTTCAGAAATGGCGAGGGCCGGAACCTGGTGCAGGGTGTCTCCCTGATCTTGCGGGTACCGGGCGAGGTCGGGCGGGGGGAGCCCGGCGAACGAATCGGCGACAATCACCCGCCGATCGGTCACTCCCCAGGCCTGGAGCACGCCCCGCAGGAGAATGCAGCTGCCCCCCCGCCAGACGCCGGTCTCGATGAAGTCTCCGGGGATGCCTTCGCGCAGCACCGTTTCGGCTGCTGCGCGCAGTTGGTTCAAACGCAGTTCGCCGATCATGGTGTGGGCGTGGACCGGCCAGAAGGTTCCCTCCCGGCGATCTGTGGCGGTCAGTGGGCGGTCATAGACCAGTCCCAATCGCAGTGGGCGGAGCGCGGCGTCCAACTGTTTCAGCACCCACCACAGCAATCGATGACGCCAGGGCCGATGGCGGCTGACGGGGACCGGCGGCTCATCCCAGAGCTGGAACAGCAGGGCTTTTTGCAGCAAGTCGAGGTAGGGCTGGCTGGTCGCGACGGGCATGGTGTGTGAGGGGAGAATTGGCGAATCCCGACTGGGATCAAGCTGCGACGCAACGACCCCGTTGAGTCACCCTGCACAAACCGAGGCCCGGAACGTGGGGAGTTCTCAAATCAAGCTTACTTGCGAATGAGTGTCTCGCAGCGGATGGCGACCGGCTGTTCTGGAAAACCGCTCCCGATTCGTGGCCGAAGGGTGGACCTCGTCGGGATCGAACTGCTGCAGCGAGAGTGCCGGTGCTGACGATTGGGGAGGCCTTGGGGGTTACGAGCCGTCGCGCGCTGCCGATGCTGAACCGACCGGTCGTCCCTCGCCACGCGGTGACCCTTAATGGATGGCTGAAGGGAGACTGGGAGTCTCGTTTCCGGTTTTTTCCTCTTCTGCCCAGTCTCCATACCCGACGTGTTCCCTCCTGCCGAGTCGCTCCTGCAAAGAGATCTGGGAGTGTCGGGTCGTGGACCCCTCAATTCGACTTCCGCGGAGGCTGGGGAAGAAACTCGAGCCATGACAGTGGTGGATCCCCTGCCACCGGCCATCACTCCTCGCATTGGCCGCAGATGGGATCGTCGACCCGACGGGTTTGGAGGAGCCGCAGCATTCGACCGAAGGCTTCGCCGCCGTGGATCTCGCTGAATTTCTGCCGGTACAAATTCCCCATCGCCGGCAGATTGGGGGTCGCGCAGCAGGGAATGACATCCCCATGGCAGTCGACAAACAGGTTGACCCCGCTCATGGGCCAGCAGACTTTGTTCTGAACACGGGGGGCCCGCTCGGCGGGGTTCTGGGCCGCCTGCGGCAGGATTTTCCATTCGCGGAATTCGGGAGTCCAGCCGCGGGATTCGAGCACTTCGCGCCAGCGGGCCTGCCCCTCGGGGGAATCGCACACAC
>JBKCTR010000824.1:0-5790 GCA_046318755.1 Planctomycetaceae bacterium | reverse complement strand
AAGGTTCCCACCTACAAGTGGGTTGTGCAGGATTTGTGCGAAGAGTGCCGGAACGCTCCCTCCACCGATCTTCCCCCGGCCCCCGCCGCGGATTCCGAAAAGTCGAAGTCCACCGAATCGAAGGCGAAAGAGTCGAAGGCGGCCGCACCGAAGCCAGCCGAGTCGAAGCCAGCCCAGGAACCGAAACAACGTCCCGACACCAAGGGAAAAGCGGCGATCGGCACAGCGCGAGTCGAGAACTGAGCGGCCCCCGGCCGAGCCGGACTGGACCCGTGGGGACTGGACCCGTGGGGACTGGGCCGATCGGGACTGGGCCGATCGGGACTGGGCGGGTTAAAGAGGGGACCTGAACAGCGCGGACGGCGTTTCAGGATGGGGGAACCGCTGCCGCGGCGTCGGCCGCCTCGCGGCGCTGCTGGCGCGCATCGACCAGCCGCTGGATCACGTCGAAGAAGATCGGCGTCAGGAAGATGCCGAACAGGGTCAGCCCCAGCATCCCGGCATACACCGCCATGACCAGGGTCCGCCGCATCTCGGCCCCCGCCCCCTGCCCCACCACCAGCGGCACCACCCCCAGGATGAACGCCAGCGACGTCATGATGATGGGGCGCAGTCTCAGCCGGCTCGCCTGAAGCGTGGCTTCCCGCGTCGGGACCCCCAGCTCGCGCCGGGCCCGGGCGACCTCGACAATCAGAATCGCGTTCTTGCACGCCAGCCCCACCAGCACCACAAACCCCACCTGCGTGAAGATGTTCAGATCGTGCCCCGCCCAGCGGATACCCACCAGCGAACAGAGCAGGCACATCGGCACCACCAATATCACCGCCAACGGCAAAGACCAACTCTCGTACTGTGCCGCCAGCACCAGAAACACCAGCACCACCGCCAACAGAAACGCCTGGGTGGCGGTGCTGCCCGCCGCCAGTTGAAACAACGCCAATTCGGTCCACTCGGAACGCATCGACTGCAGTGGGTGCTGGTCGGCCAACTCGGCGAGGCGGGCGATCGCGCGGCCGGAACTGACCCCGGGGGCCGCGTCGGCCTGGATCGCCGCCGACGGATACAGGTTGTACCGCAGCAACATCACCGGTCCATTCACCTCTTTGACCGACAGCACCGCCCCCAGGGGAACCATCCCCCCTTCGCGGTTGCGCAGCCGCAGACGGCGCATGTCTTCAATCTGCATCCGAAACCGTGCGTCGGCCTGCACAGTCACCTGCCAGGTCCGACCGAACCGGTTGAAGTCGTTGATGTACAGCGAGCCAAAGCAGATCTGCAATGTCGAAAAGACATCGCTCATCGAGACTCCCAGCGTCTTCACCGCCGTGCGGTCGATCGAGAGCGACAGCCAGGTGGTGTCGGCCCGGAAACTGGTGAAGGCGTCGACCAGTTCCGGTGCTCCCCCGGCGTCGGCCACAATCTCCTGACTGATCCGCTGCAGCGTGGTCAGCCCCCAGTTCCCCCGATCCTCGACAATCAGCTTGATGCCCCCGGCCGTCCCCAGCCCGTCGATCGGCGGAGCCCCCAGCACGTTCACCACCGCCTCCGACCGTTGCGACAGGAACCGCTCGCGCAGATCGGCCGCGATCCGGTCGGCAGTGAGCTGTCGGGGGACCCGTTCGCCAAACTCAGCGAGCATTACGTAGAGAGTGCCGAAGTTCGACGCATTGGCCGACAGCAGCACCGAGTTCCCCCCCACCGCCAGGGTATGCCGCACACCGGGAACTTCGGCGGCAATCCGCTCGAGGTCACGCATCACCCGGGCCGCACGGTCGACCGAGGCCGAGTCGGGCAGCCGCACATCCACCAGCAGGTAACCCTTATCCTGTTGGGGAATGAATCCGGCAGGACTCGAAATGAACAGGTGCCGGGTGTAGAGGACCAGCCCGAAATACAACAGCAGCACCACCAGCGAGCACCGCAACAGGCCACGGACAATCCAGACGTAACCTCCCGTCAACTGTTCGAAGCCGCGGTTGAACGCCGCAAAGGCCCGAGCCAACCCCCCGTCGAGGCGGCCCGCCAGCAGCCAACCCACCAGCCCGCTGGCCACGGCCACGCCCCAGCGCCAGGTCGGGGGGATCGCCCCATCCCGGCCCAACCAGCCCGGCAGCCGAGGCTCGAGCCAAGGCCATGCAAACTGCCACCCCACCAACGCCACCAGCACCGCCAGCAATGGACGGGGCAGCACGCGCGACCGCCGCGTGGGCCCAGAACCCGCGTGCTGGGGCTCGAGCAGTAACACCGCCAGGGCCGGGCTGAGCGTGAGCGAGTTGAACGCCGAAATCACCGTCGAAATCGCGATCGTCAATGCGAACTGCCGGAAGAACTCGCCGACGATGCCCGAGATGAACGCACACGGCACAAACACAGCCGAGAGCACCAGACCCACCGCCACCACCGGCCCCGCCACCTCGGCCATGGCATCGAGCGCGGCATGCCGCGGGGCCTTTCCTTCGGCAATGTGCCGTTCGATGGCCTCGACCACCACAATGGCGTCGTCGACCACAATGCCGATCGCCAGCACCAGTCCGAACAGCGTGAGGGTGTTCAGGCTGAACCCGGCCGCGACCATGGCGGCGAAGGTTCCCACGATGGCCACGGGGACCGCGACCAGCGGGATGACGGCCGCCCGCCACCCCTGCAGGAACACCAGCACCACCAGAGCCACCAGCACCACCGCGTCACGCAATGAGAAAAACACCTCGTTGACCGATTCCTGAATGAACGGCGTCGTGTCGTAGACAATCGCGTAGTCGAGGCCCGAGGGAAACCGTTCCTTCAATTCGTCCATCCGGTGGCGCACCTCGCGGGCGGTGTCGAGGGCGTTGGTGCCGGGCAACTGGTAAATCGACAGGGCCACCGTGGGCTGACCATCGAGAGTGCAGACCTGGTCGTAGGCCAGCGCCCCCAGCTCGATCCGGGCGACATCCCGCAGCCGCACCAGGCGTCCCTCGGCATCCGACCGCACGATCATGTCGCCGAATTGTTCCTGGTCGCTCAGGCGGCCGAGGGTGTTCATCGTGTATTGGAAGACCTGGCCGCTGGCGACCGGGGGCTGTCCAATCTGGCCGGCGGCCACCTGGGCGTTCTGCTGTTCGATGGCCTGCACAACATCGCTGGCTGTCAGGTGCCGCACCGCCAGCCGGTCGGGATCGAGCCAGACCCGCATGCTGTAATCGCGCTGGCCGAGGAAAGCGATGTCTCCCACCCCATGCAGCCGCGAGAGTTCATCGCGCAGTTGGATGGTGGCATAGTTGCTGAGGTACAGGTCGTCGCGGGACCCATCGGGCGAGAAGAGATTGACAATCATCAGCACGCTGGGGGATTTCTTCTTGACCGTCACCCCGCGACGGCGGACCAGTTCGGGCAGAATGGGCTGCGCCAGCGCCACCCGGTTCTGCACCATGACCTGCGCCAGATTGAGATCGGTTCCGGGACGGAAGGTGATGGTCAGGCGGTAGCTGCCGTCGTTGGTGCATTGCGACGCCATGTAGACCATCGACTCGACGCCGTTGACCTGCTGCTCGATGGGGGCGGCCACCGTATCGGCCACGACCTGCGAGTTGGCTCCCGGGTAAACCGCCGAGACCTCGACGGTCGGTGGGGTGATCTCGGGGTACTGGGTGACCGGCAGCACAAACAGCGCCACCGCCCCGGCCACCGTGATGATGATGGACAGCACGGAGGCGAAGATGGGCCGGTCGATGAAGAAGCGGAAGAACATCGGGAGGGATCAGGGGGAACTGGTTCCCAGTGCACCGGGACCGAGATCGGGGGGGGGAGTGAGGGGGACCACGGACGCGGTCACGACGGGAGACCCGGCCGGCGTTGGAAGATCCGTCAGCGATTCGGAGCGCAGCTCGGTCGAACGGCGGCCGGGGTTGGGGCGCAGCGTCGCGAGCCCCTGCCGGACACCCCGCGCCAAGGGTCTCCAGAGAAATCCCAGGCGCAGCAGATCGAGCATCTGTCGGCCCCAGCGGCCGGGCCAGCGGTCGCGCAGTGCGGGCCACTCGGCCAGATGGTCGATCACGTAGAAGAAGACCGGGGTCAGAAAGATGCCAAACAGGGTCACCCCCAGCATCCCGCTGAAGACCGCGGTCCCCAGCGTCCGCCGCATCTCGGCCCCCGCTCCCCGGGCCACAACGAGGGGCACCACCCCCAGAATGAAGGCGAACGAGGTCATGAGGATGGGGCGCAGCCGCAATTCGCAGGCATGCAGCGTGGCGGTCCGGCGGTCGGCCCCCGCCTCGCGGCGCAGTTTGGCGAACTCCACGATCAGAATCGCGTTTTTGCACGCCAGGCCAATCAACACCACGAACCCGATCTGGGTGAAGATGTTCACATCCATTTTGGCCCAGTCGACTCCCAGCAGCGAGCAGAGCACACACATGGGAACCACCAGAATGACCGCCAGGGGAAGCGACCAGCTTTCGTACAGCGCGGCCAGCACGAGAAACACGAACCCCACCGAGAGCCAGAACACGAACATCCCGGTGTTGCGCGAGATGCGTTCGAGGTAGGTGATTTCGGTCCATTCGCCCGCCATCGAGGCGGGCAGCTCGGCCTCGGCCAGCCTTTCCAGCATGGCGATCGCCTGCCCCGTGCTGTAACCGGCGGTGACGTTCCCCTGGATGGCCGCGGCGGGATACATGTTGTAGCGGGTCAACACCAGAGGGCCGCTGCGCAGCTCGAAGTTGGCGACCGAGCCCAGGGGAACCATGCGTCCCTCGTGGTTGCGCACCTTGAGCCGGTGCACGTCGGCGAGGTCGTCCCGGAAGGTCGAGTCGGCCTGCACAATCACCTGCCAGGTGCGTCCGAACCGGTTGAAGTCATTCACGTAGCGCGAGCCGAGACAGGCCTGCAGCGTGGCGAAGACATCGGCCAGCGCCACCCCGTGCTTGAGGCATTTCTCGCGGTCGACGTCGGCATAGAGCTGCGGCGAGTTCGACTTGTAGACCGTGAACAGCCCCGTCACCTCGGGCTGCTGGTTACCCAGCCGGATGAGCTCGTCGGTCTGCCGCTGCAGTCCGGCCAGGTCGAGTTCGCCCCGCTGTTCGACCATCAGCTTGAAGCCTCCCGCGCGCCCCAGTCCCGAGACCGCCGGCGGGGGGAAGACATTCACCACCGCTTCGGGAATCTCCGCGGCGATCTGGCTGCGCAGGCTGGTCATGATGCTGTCGGAGGTCTGGTTGCGCTCGGCCCGTTCGCGGAACCCCTCGAGAATGATGAACATCGACCCGAAGTTCGAACCGTAGGCACTCAGCAGGAACGAGTTGCCGGCCACGGCGTTGACGTTCTTGACCCCCGGTGTCGCGAGCACGATCTGCTCGATCCGGCTCATGATGGCGCGGGTGCGCACGGCGGCGGTCGAGTCGGGCAGTTGCACGCTGGCCACCAGGTAGCCCTTGTCCTGGGTGGGAATGAACCCGGTTGGCAGCCGGCGATATTCCCACTGCGTCAGCACCAGCAGCCCGCCGTACACCAGCAGCACCAGCACGGGAACCCGCAGCAGCTTGCCCACCGCGGCGAGGTAGAGATTGGTCGAGAGACGAAATCCTCGATCGAACAGCCAGAACAGCCAACCCAGTGTGAAGTCCAACAGCCGGGTCAGGGGGTCGCGTGGGGCGCCGGGGGGGCGCAATAACAGTGCCGCGAGGGCCGGGCTGAGGGTGAGGGAATTGATGGTCGACAGCAGGGTCGAGACCGAGATGGTGAGGGCGAATTGACGGAAAAACTGCCCGACAATGCCCGGCACGAACGCGCAGGGGACGAAGACCGCCGACAGCA
>JBKCTR010000823.1:0-2459 GCA_046318755.1 Planctomycetaceae bacterium | reverse complement strand
GTACGGCCGCACTTCCCACCCGGGCAATTCGGGCCGTCCCTGCTGCTGCAGCCAGGGCCACCATTTGCCCCCGCCCACAAACCGGAAGATCACGGGTTGGTCACGCAACCGTTCGGCACACGCGACGACCGTCTCGAATTCATGACCGACCCCGGCATTCCCCTGGTACAGCACGACCAGGGGCCGCGACGGATCTCGCTGCGAGCGGTCGGGAACCTCGCTGCCGGGAAAGAGCGCCAGCGGTTCCCAGTTGGGAATGATCTCCATGGGCAGTGTCTCGCCCCGGCCGTAGTTCGCTTGCAGCAGTCGCTGCATCGCGCCATCGAGGCACACCAGTTGATCGACCGACCGGATCAGGGTGCCGTTGAAGACCCGCAACAGCCGGCTGAGCAGCCCTCCCTCGCGAATCAGGCCCGCCCGCTCCGGCGCCTCGGGATAACAGTCCATATTCCACAGCACGACGCGCGAACCCCGGTGCAGCAGCCGATGCAGCAGCGCCGCCGCCACGATGAACGGCGGCGTGGTCAGCGAGATCACCACGTCCTGCCGGGGCAAACGCAGCATGGTCCACGCCGCCAGCAGGTAATACGCGAGGTAATCGAGCAACCGCCCCAGCAACCGGGACTTGCCGAACCGGGGCGTCCACAGCCGGCGCACGGCAACCTCGGCCGGCGCGGTTTCGCCAGTGGTTCCCGCGACCTCAACCGACTGATACCCCCCCCGGCTGGCCACCACGGTGACGGTGTGTCCTGCGTGGGCGAGGTGCCGGGCGAGACCCGCCGCCAGCACCGCCGTGGGGGCAATGTCGGGCTCGTAGAACTGATTGAGCAGCGTGATACGCATGCGAAGAGACCAGGCCGAAGGCAGCGAAGAAAGCCACTAGGCGGCGCGGCGGATTCCCGCGCGGGATCGTTCCGCCGCGATCCTCTCCTCCAGGATGGTGGGGAGGTCGCGGGTGATCCGCCACTGGGGACAATGGGCGGTCAGTTTGCGCAGGTCGCTGATATAGCAGATGTGGTCCCCCAGCCGATGCTCGGGAACGTAGCTGTGCTTCAACCGGTGCCCCCCGAGCCGTTGGATCAGATCGATCACTTCGAGAATCGATGCCGAATTTCCCCGCCCTCCCCCGAGGTTGTAGACCTCACCCGGGCGAGGTTGCGACGCGAAGGCTTCGAACGCGGCGATCACGTCGGCACTGTGGATCTGGTCGCGGACCTGTTTCCCCTGGTAGCCGAAGATGCGGTACGGCTTGCCATGCACGGCGGCATGCACGATGTACGAGAGAAACCCATGCAGCTCGACGCCCGAATGGGCCGGGCCCGTGAGACAACCTCCACGGAAGATGCCGGTCTTCAGCCCATAGCTGCGGCCGTATTCCTGAGCCAGGATGTCTCCGGCGGTCTTCGACGCGCCGAACAGCGAATGCAGCGACTGGTCGATGCGGCACTGTTCGTTGATGCCCCACCAGTCCTGCGACCGCTGATAGTCCCAGCGGGTGTCGTGTTCGCTGAGGGGGATCTCGTTGGGCGCGTCGCCATAGACCTTGTTGGTGCTCATCTGAATGAACACCGCCTCGGGGGAATAGAGCCGGGTCGCCTCGAGCATGTGCAGGGTGCCGTTGGCGTTGACCTCGAAATCGAGAATGGGAATCTCGCGGGCCTTGTCGTGCGACGGCTGGGCGGCGCAGTGAATGACCCGGTCGAAGGGACCATGCGTCTGAAACAACTCAAACACCGCTTCCCGGTCGCGCAGATCGATGGCCGCGGGCCGAAACCGACGGGTGGCCATCCGCAGTCGTTCGAGGTTCCAGCGCGTGTCTCCCTGGGGACCAAAGAACTCGGCCCGCAGGTTGTTGTCGATGCCGAAGACCTCGGCCCCCTGGGCATCGTAATACGTGACCGCCTCCGAGCCGATCAGTCCGCTCGATCCGCTGACCAACACCTTCATGGTGCGCTTCCTTCCCTGGAATCAAACCCGCAACGGGGGGGGACTATACCCGGGGAGGCAAACTGGGGAAAGGGGATTCCCCGGCGGGAGGGGGGTGGGGGCCCACGTCTGCTTTTGCAGGACTTGGTCGCAGAACAAGATCGTCAATCCGAGAAACGGACCAATCTGTGGCAATCTGGGATGTGTGGGGGGATTGGCAAGGTCCTCTTCTTGGGTCGGAGGCTCGGCATGGACGCCGACGATGAGGCGTTGGAACGCTGGAAGATGCCGCTGTTGCAGGAGCTCGCCGGCATCAAAGTCAAGCCGCAGCGTCGGCGCGGGGTGCTGAAAGAGGTGCCGCATTTCAATCGAAGGCGCCGCACACAAACGGGGACGGTTCCTCAGCCGCCTCACCCGGTCGCGTCTTGCCAATGACGTTGCGGCCGGCCAGCAGACCACTCGCCCCTGCCCGCCCTGTGGACAGGTTTGTCAGATCGAAGTCCTCAAACGCAACCAGCAAACGTCACCAGGGC
>JBKCTR010000822.1:0-5025 GCA_046318755.1 Planctomycetaceae bacterium | reverse complement strand
GGTGGGGACTTGTGCCTGAGAGCTGTGGGGTTTTGAACGTTGTTCTGGATCTTTTGAAACGCAGATGAAGATTCTGTTTCTGAGCAAGCGACTGCTATTTCCTACCGATCGGGGAGGGTTGGTGCGCACCCTGAATGTCGTTCGGCATTTGTCGCAGTGGCATGACCTGACGTTTCTGAGCAATCAACAGCCCGGACAGGAGGAGGATTGTCTGGAAATGACGCGGTTGGGGCTCCGTCTGGTGACAGTTCCCTGGGAGGAGGTGAGCCGTTCGAATTGGAGGTTCTATCGGGATTTGGCTTGGAACCTTTTTTCCCCCGATCCCTTCAACGCCGCCAAGGATTATGATCCTGCGCTGCGTGCGCGTGCGCGGCAGCTGTTGGATGAGGCTCGATATGATTTGGTGGTGTGTGATTTTGTACAGATGGCCCGGAATGCTATTGGAATCTGGGATGGCCCGAGTGTGCTGTTCGAGCACAATGTGGAGGCGGAAATCTTCGAACGGCATTCGCGGACCGATGAGGGTTGGATTCGACGACGTTTCATGGGATATCAAGCGGCGAAAATGCGTCGCTTCGAGGGCTGGGCGGGACGGCAGTTCACTCGGGTCGTGGCGGTGAGCGAGCGTGACAAAGAGCAGTACGAGCGGCGCTACGGGTGGACCAATGTGGACGTGATCGATACGGCGGTGGATATCGATTACTATCGTCCAAATGACTGTGCCAAGCAGGCTGGGACGGTGCTATTTGTTGGCTCACTTGACTGGCTTCCAAATGTCGATGGTCTGAGATGGTTTGTTGCCGAGGTATGGCCCTTGGTGAGGCGCGACCAACCCGAGGCGCGGCTGCGTCTGGTGGGGCGGAATCCGACATCAGAGATTCAAAGTCTGGCGGAGCATCCTGGAGTCGAATTGGTGGGACCGGTTCCGGACACGCGACCATGGTTGGCCGAGTCGGAGGTTTCCATCGTCCCCTTGCGGATCGGCGGGGGAACGCGATTGAAGGTGTTTGAAGCGATGGCGATGGGATTGCCGGTGGACAGCACTCCCCTGGGGGCCGAGGGTTTGCAGGTCCAAAGCGGAGAGCATCTGCTTCTGGCCGAAGGGGCTGAGAAGGTGGCGGAGGCCGTGGTGCGGTTGCTTCGTTCAGAAGAATTGCGAATGGCGTTGGGGCGGGCGGCACGGAACCTGGTGGTGACGCGGTTTTCGTCGGAAAGCGTGGCGCGGCAATTTGAAGCGGTCTGTCAGCGGGCCGTCGAGGAGTGTCGTGGCCAATGAGTCTGCCCAGTCGTGTGCCATCTTCGGGATTGACCGTTCGGGAGGCCCCCCCCTCGGAATACGCGGCCATTGAGGAGTTTGTTCGCGGCCAGACAGCCCATCCGCTGTGGTACGATGCGGCGTGGCAGGCACCGCTGGCTGCCTACGGTTTGACTTTCAGGATGTACGCGGCGTGGCAGGGGGGCGAGGTGCGGGGAGTACTGCCCTTGGTGATTCAGCGGAGCCTGTTTTTTGGTCGCCGCGCGGTGTCCGTCCCCTGGGCGGATGCGGCAGGACTGCTGTCAGCCGACCAGGAAGCCGCGAACGCTCTGTTGCAAAGTGGTGTCGGGCTGCTGAAGGAGTGGCGGTTGCAAAGGCTGCTGTTGCGTCAACCGAGCCCGCTCTGGGATTGGCCTGTGGATCGGTCGGACAAACTGGCGATGCAATTGAGGCTCACGGCCGATCCGGAGACTCTGTGGAAGTCTTTTGATCCGAAGGTGCGAAACCAGGTTCGAAAGTCGGAAAAATCGGGAGTGGTCACGGAGACGTTGACCTCGGACGAGGGGTTGGATGGGTTCTTCGAAGTCTATTCTCGGAATATGCGCGATCTCGGCAGTCCTGGACATTCCCGCAGGTATTTCGCTGCTTTGTTGGGAGCCTTCTCCCGGCAGACGGAGGTCCATGTGGCGCGTTGCGACGGGCAGGTGGTCGGGGCTGGCTTGACGATGCTCAATGGGAGTCGTTTGGAGATTCCCTGGGCATCCAGCCTGCAGGAGTACAACCGACACTGCGTGAACCACTCCCTCTACTGGCACATCCTGTCGCGAGCTTGCCGTGCAGGCCAGGAGTGGTTCTACTTCGGCCGGAGTACGCGCGGGAGTGGCCCCCATCACTTCAAGAAGCAGTGGGGTGCGGAAGAAGTTCCCCTGTACTGGTACAGCCTTGACGCGGAGGGGCGACCCCAAGTGTCTGGACAGGCTCCCCGGGATTCGTTCGGGATGGCAGTCCGGATCTGGAAACAGCTCCCTCTGGGATTGACGAGAGTGTTGGGGCCGCTGCTGATTTCTCAACTGGACTGACTTGCCGCTGGATTGACAATGCAGAAGGTTTCGGTGTTTGGGATGGGTTACGTGGGCTGCGTGACTGCGGCCTGCCTGGCAAGAGATGGTCACCAGGTCGTGGGCGTGGACGTGGATCCGCGCAAAGTCGAGCGTGTGAACTCCGGTGATCCTCCGGTCTCTGAGCCGGGACTATCGGAAATCCTGGGGGCCGCGGTGCGGTCGGGTCGAATGAGGGCCAGCACATCCCTGGAAGAGGGGGTGGATGCGAGTGATCTGGCACTGATCGCGGTCGGGACGCCTTCCGCGGACTCGGGCGCTGTGGATACACGGGCCGTTGAAAGTGTCCTGCGTGCGTTGGGGACTCATCTCCGCAAATCCGGTCGGCCCTACACCGTGGTGCTGCGATCAACTCTGTTGCCGGGAATTCTTGAACAGCGGCTGACACCGGTGCTTCGTGAAGCCGCGGGACCCGGTTCTGAACAGTGGTTGAGGATCTGCAATAACCCAGAATTCCTGCGGGAAAGTTCGGCGATCAAGGACTACGATGCTCCCCCTTTCATCGTGGTGGGGGCCGATCATCCATCGGATGCGAAACCGGTGTTTGACCTGTATCAGAACGTTCCTGGCGAACGCTTCACGGTCTCCACACGCACCGCTGCGATGGTCAAGTATGTCTGCAATGCCTTTCATGCCCTGAAGGTTGCCTTCGCCAATGAGGTGGGGGTGCTCTCGCGCTCGCTGGGAGCGGATGGACATGAGGTGATGAATCTCGTGTGCGCCGACACCAAATTGAACATCTCCGCGGCGTACCTCCGCCCGGGATTCGCGTTTGGTGGTTCCTGTCTGCCCAAGGATCTGCGGGCTCTCACCCGACATGCCGAAGAGCAGTCTCTGCAACTTCCCCTGATGCCCGCGATACTGCAGTCGAACGAGAATCAACTGCGGCGTGCCGTTCGCTTGATTGAGCAGTCACAAACTCGGCGAATTGGACTGGTGGGGCTGAGTTTCAAAGCCAATACCGACGACTTGAGAGAGAGTCCTCTGGTCATGCTGGCCGAGGTACTTTTGGGCAAAGGGTTTGACCTCCGGATTTTTGATCCGGGGATTCAAGTGACGCGATTGCACGGTCGCAACTTGGCGTATGTCGATCAACATCTGCCCCACCTGGCCCGTCTTCTTTGTGATTCTCAAGACGAGTTGCTGTCCCACGCAGAGCTGTTGGTCTTGGGGACTGACGTCGCCAAGTGTCTTGAGAGTGGGGCTCTCTCGGGTCGTCGAGTGATCGACCTTCGTGTGGATTTGGGCCGACCCTGATTGCAGAGGTAAAGCTGTGGCAACCGAGCGGAACTCAATCGAACAGAAGCCTGCGATTCCGTCTTCCCCACCGGTCCTGTTGGTGACCATCGACACCGAGGAAGAGGGCTTGTGGAGTGGAGTCTATCGAAAATCCGGGAACACGGTTGCGAATCTCAGGGGGATCCCCTGGTTTCAGCAACTGTGCGATTCTCTCTCGGTGTTCCCAACCTATCTCGTCGATTCTCCGGTCGTGGCCGATGCGTATGGCAGCGACTTGCTCCGGAATTACCAGCTCGAGGGGCGCGCTGAAGTGGGGGCTCACCTGCACCCCTGGTGCACGGCCCCTTTTGAAGAAGAGGTCTCTGCCAGGAATTCCTGGCTGTGCAATCTCCCCGAGGAGTTACAGCGTCGCAAGTTGCAGACCCTGACGGATGAGATTACCCGGGTGATTGGCCGCGCCCCCACCTCCTTTCGTGGGGGACGGTATGGGTTGGGGACTTACGCGGCGAATGTTTTGGTGGATTTGGGTTATGTCGTCGACTCGAGCGTGCTGCCTTTCTACAGCTACGGAGAACAGTCGGGGCCGGATTTCTCCCGGGCCAATTGGATGCCGTACCGTGTGTCATCCCGGGATTTCCTGTCGGCTGATCCGGCGGGCCGGCTGGTGGAACTGCCTGTGACTGTCGGCTTCAACAGCAACGACTTCCAGCGGACCTGGCGTCGCCATCAACGGTTTTCCACTGGTCAGCCGGTGCTGCGGCTGCTGAATCGAGTTCTTGATCGTGCACAAATCGGACATCGAATCAAGTTGTCTCCGGAGAAGTCTTCCGCCGGGGAGATGAAGATGTTGATCACCCGGGCCTTGCGACAACGGGCCGAATGCCTTGTCTTACTGTTCCACAGTTCCTCCCTGGTCCAGGGGCTGTCGCAATACGTCTCTACCCCCAGGCAGTTTGAACAGTTTCAGCGTAGCCTGACGGACTTACTGATTTATTGGCGCAAAACCTTGGGATACCCCGCCCCAACAATGACTGACTTCGCGAAGCAATGGTTGAGTCGACAGGTCTGATGAATGTCAGCCGCCCCCGAACCCAGAGAGACTGTGGTTGCGACGGGTAGGAGTGAAGGGAGTTTGGCCGACTGGCCCTGTGAATCCGTCGGCAAATCGTCGCTTGGACGCGATTCCTGGTGCGAGAATGCTGTCGGTTCCAGGTCGCTGTGCGTTACCGAGCGGCCCACATTGTTGATGGGGACTCGCGTCGGGTTTTGGCCGTCCGGATTGCAACCCTTCCCGGATCCCCTGGAGCCAAAGCTGGGTTCGACGCGGCTTGACTGTCGATGAACCGAGGATTGAAGTGAATCGGAGCAATTGCTGTGCAGTCTTGGGAAATCGCTTGTACAGCAAGCAGAAAG
>JBKCTR010000821.1:0-3627 GCA_046318755.1 Planctomycetaceae bacterium | reverse complement strand
GACTGGTGCCAGGCCCGTCCGGAAGTCGGCGCCATTCTGCCCTGGCTTCAGGACGAGAGCATTCACCCCAACGGGCTCGGACACCGGGTGATGACACACAGTATTTGCCGGGCACTGGGGGTCTTCGACCCACACAGCCTTACCTGTTCGCTCGCAACGTCTTGACCTCGGCCCCCCGCTCTCGACGAGCGGCGGGGTGGGGGTCCGTGGAGGTGCCGTCACCCGGTGTGCTGGTCGCACCGGAGGTCCCCGTGTCTGACACCACGGGATCGTCGCGATAACTCGGTCCTTCCCACAGATTCAGGCGGCTGCAGCCCAGCCCGGGAAGCAGTGCGAGTCCAGCCAGGCCGGTCATGCACACTCGGCCAATCCAGGCGCGAAGGATTCGGGCAGCGAACATCACAGACTCCTCGGGCGGGATGGGTTCGGGGAGGCCGCGAGGTGGGGCATTCGGTCGAGCGGCAACACCACCAGGCAAGCCGCAAGAGACGCGCCCCTCCTCCACGGACTCGGGCGGGGCGCGTGTTGTAATGGAAATGCGGGAATGGGGGCCAGATGAGTTGGTGACCAGACTCGTCTCGGGGCACTGTCGCTTCGGGGACGGTGGAAGACGTGTCTAGAGCCGACGGGAGTCATTTTTGGGAACCAAGGGGGATTGGGGAATCTGGCAGCCGGGGAATTTGCCAAGGGCGTGCCAGCCCCCCCTCGATGCGGGAGGGGTTGAATTTCCCCCCGACACCCTGAAGGATGGCCAAACCATTTGGTTTGTCCCGTCGGGAAGATTGACATGTCGGCCTCACACGCACTGCTGAAAACCCTGGTGACCCAAGTCTCCAACGCCGCGTTGGGGACTTGGGACGGCGAGACTCCATTTGTCTCGATGACCCCCTTCGCCGTGGCCGCGGATGGCAGATCACTGTTTGTGCATGTCAGTCGGCTGGCCGCTCATACCCGTCACATGTTGGCGCACCCCGCGGTCAGCCTGTTGGTGATGGAGCCGGAAGCACCGGGAAAGATGCCGCAGGGGCTGGCCCGAGTGACCATTCAAGGACGAGCCCGCACCCTCTCGCCGCAGGATCCGGCCCATGCGGCCGCCAAAAACTGCTATCTGACGAAATTTCCCTCGGCAGCCGAGTTGTTCCACTTTGCGGATTTTGAGCTGGTGCAGATCGAAGTGCTGTCGGCCCGCTTGGTGGGTGGGTTCGCGCAGGCCAGCTCGCTCTCGGCCGACACGTTCGCGCGCGCCGTCGCAACGTGAGAAACGTGGTACCGCCATCACGGCGGAAACCACGCCCCGCGCGGCCGAACAGACGGGCCCATTGCCGCCGGTGGACCGTCTGGACCTTCACTTGGGCGGATTTGTCTTGCCATGAGCGGCTCTGGTAACATGTAAGGTATGTCCACTCTGACCGACCGCCAGACCCGCCAGCGAGATGAACTGGTGTCTCGAATCGCCCAGTTGGGGCGCGTGGGAGTCGCCTTTTCCGGAGGTGTGGACAGCGCTGTGGTCGCGCGGGCTGCCCAGGAAGCGTGTGGCGACCGGGCCGTTGCCCTGACAGCAGTCAGCCCCAGTCTGGCCTCGGGAGAGTGGGAAGAGGCGCAGCGGCAGGCGCACGAGATTGGCATTCGCCACCAGCGGGTCGAAACAACCGAGTTCAACGACCCCAATTATCTGCGGAACGCGCCAAATCGCTGCTACCACTGCAAGTCGGAGTTATACACCCGGCTGGAAGCGTTGGCACCGCAATTGGGCATCGATGTGCTGTTGAATGGGGCCAATCTCGATGACCAGGGAGACTGGCGGCCGGGAATGCAGGCGGCCCGGGAACACGCGGTGCGCAGTCCGTTGATGGAAGTGGGAATGACCAAGGCCGATGTGCGGGCCCTGGCGCAGCACTGGGGGCTCTCGGCCTGGGACAAGCCGGCCACTCCCTGCCTTTCCAGCCGCATCGCCTATGGTCTGGAAGTGACCCCCGAACGGGTCTCTCGGGTCGATCAGGCCGAGAGTTTTCTGCGGGACCTGCTGCAGGAGCGGGAACTGCGGGTGCGCCATGAAGCCAATGACCTGGCCCGACTGGAGATCCCCCTGGTCTGTCTGCCCCGCCTGCTGGAGCCCGGCGTGCGCCAGCAATTGACCTCGAACCTGCATTCCCTGGGCTTTCGGTATGTCACCCTTGACCTCGACGGGTTTCGCTCGGGGAGCATGAACGCCGGGCTGCCGCTGGTGGAATTGCACACCGTCGGGACTCCGGATCGCGGGACTTGAACCAACCCCCGCATCTTGGCCCTCCGTGGGCGGACCGGTATTCTCAACGGTGGCCCGTGGAGATCGGACGTCCTTGTTGCGCGTCTCTGATGCTGGGGCAAAGCAGACCAAACCCTTCCCTTGGCTTTTCCTCGTGAGCGACCGATGTCTGAACGCGCCGTGCGTCTGTGCCTGATGTGGCTGGTGGCTGGGCTCTCGACCGGAGTGGTCGAGGGGGCCGAGGCGGTGTTGAAGGTGGGGGCGGCTCAGGTCGAGATTACCCCCGCGTTGGGTTTTCCCATGGCGGGCTATTACCACGAGCGTCTGGCCACCGGAAAAAAAGACCCGTTGTGGGCCAAGGCGGTGGTTTGGGAACAGGGCGAGACAAGGGCCGCGTTCGTCGGTTGCGACTTGACGGGCATTTCTTTTGACTTGACCAGCGAGGTGCGGAAGCGGGTCGCGGCCCAGACGGGAATTCCCCCGCAGGCGATTATTCTCTCGGGAACGCACTCGCACACGGCTCCCGACTATGGGCGGGATCTGTACCGGTGGCTCGGTTCGCCGGGAGCCGCGGCCGCGGGTGAGCCCCCCTACTCCGCCCGGCTGGTCGAGGCGGTGACCAAGGCGATTGTGCAGGCTCAGCAGCGATTGGTGCCCGCCACCGTGTCGATCGCCACGGCCCGCCAACAGGTGCCGGTGTCGTTCAATCGCCGCTTCGTGATGAAAGATGGCTCGGTGAAAACCTGGCAAAGCCTGGCGACCCCCGGAGTGGTTCGCGCCGCTGGCCCGATCGATCCCGAGTTGGGCCTGGCGGTGATCCGCAGTGCGGCCGACCAGAAACCCTTCGCGGTCTGCACGAATTTCGCCCTGCATCTCGACACGGTGGGAGGGCTGGAATGGAGTGCCGACTATCCCTTCTTCATGGAGCAGGCGCTGCGTCGTGAACTCGGCCCCGAGGTGGTCTCGGTGTTTGGGTTGGGGTGCTGTGGCGACATCAATCATTCAAATCCCGCCAGCAAAGACCGCAACAAGACCGATTTCATCGGGAATTCGCTGGGTGCCACCGCGGTGGCCGCGTTGCCCTTGGCCCAGCCCATCGACGCCCCTCGACTGCGGGTCGTCTCCGAAGTGGTGCGGCTTCCCCTGAAGCAACCGAGCGTCGCCGAGATTCGTCAATCGCGCGATCTGCTCAAGGCGATCCAAGGGGGACAGAAGGCTGAGTTCCTCGACCAGGTGGCCGCCTATCGCATGATCATGCTCGATCTTTATCTGAACCGTGAACCGCAGGGACCCCCGCAGGAATTGATCAGCACCGGGCTGTCTCACCGTCTGGCGGGCATTGGGCCCGAGTTGCCGGTCGAGGTGCACGCCCTGTGCGTTGG
>JBKCTR010000820.1:0-2617 GCA_046318755.1 Planctomycetaceae bacterium | reverse complement strand
GGTCGAGAGAATCTTGTGACCGGGCTGTCCTCGATCGTGACGGGAGTCGACCACCGTAAACACCCGGTGACGGGGGGTCACCTGCCCCGACAACAGGCACGCCCGGGTGGGAGCGCAGTTGGGTGCACTGGCATACGCCTTAGAGAAGATGACCCCCTCGCGGGCCAGCCGGTCGAGATGCGGGGTGTCGATGAACTTGCTCCCGGCAAACCCCACATCCTGCCAGCCCAGGTCGTCGGCCAGAATGAAGACGATGTTCGGTCGGGTCGCCTCGGCGGCACAAAGATCGGCTGAGCCAAGCCCCAAGGCCCAGAAGGCAAAAACGATCAATGCACGAGGCATCAGCCGGTGAATGACCTGAAGGACGAGCTGAGTCCTCATCGAACGGTTCCGTTGTTGGAAGCGGACTGACCGGTGACCGACTGCGGTTGCCTGGCCCGACCCGGTTCCCGCGGGTTGTGTCCATAAATTGCGGTTGGGAATCCCGGCTTCGGCATTTTTCCACCCGCGAGCCGCCTCACCCATCGGAATGGCCCGCAGCGCCTCGGTCCGTCGGGCGACCACAGCCGGATTTTGTCTGGCCACGTTCTGTTGCTCCTAAAGGATCCTCAACGATCTGAACCAACTCCACGTCTCCCCCGCGACCCACTCCCCTGACCAGTTTCCAGGGAGCACCCAACCCGGTGTCATCACCTTCCGCATCACACGCGGGGAACGACATCCCAGCGCACCAGTTGTCCACCCCTGCGAGGCACTGCCGCCGTCGAACTCTGCGATGGGCCGGCTGGGGCCGAATCCAGATCCGTCCGAGACAACCCTACCCGGATGCAGGGGGCCTGCAAATCGGCCCGCAACTGGGTGTTTGCCGACGGGAGCCCAGCCCAACGTGCCAGCTCCAGCAGAATCGCCAGTGATCAACGCACGGACCTTCCGGAAAGCAGGACACAACTTGGGCGTGAGACCAGTTTTGCATCCATGCATTCACTGAACCCCCCGAGGCCCGCCGGGTTTCGCCACCAGCCGCCAGCCTCGTAAAAAATTCAACGCACAGGTCGGGTGAGAGACGTTCCACACACACAACCGTGCGTATTCCGACGGTTGCAGAGTGGAACGCTTCGCGGGGGACCGCGCGAGCCCGGGTCGCAGACCAAGTCGGGGAAGGGAGCCGACCTCGTCGGAAACGGCAGAGACTGGTTCACCGCGCACACCGGCTGATAGACTCAAAACTTCCTCCTGATTTCCCTCCTCCTCCCCCCCTCCCCCCCGATGGCGACCTCCTCCCTGCAGGCTGTGCGCGTCTGTTTGATCCTGGGATGGCTCCTGGGCCTGATTGCGATCGGGCCCAGTCCCACCGCGGCCGCCGAGGAAGAACACTTTACCCAAGCCATTCAGCCGCTTCTGAAGTCCCATTGCTTCCAGTGCCACAATGTGGATGTGCGCAAGTCGGGGGTGCGGCTCGATCACCTGACGGCCACCGCCGAAGACTCGCAGATCGGACTCTACAAGGCGATTCGCAAGGTCCTGGAAGAAGGGACCATGCCTCCGGCCGACCAGACCCAACCGACCGAAGACGAAACCCGCGTTCTGGACCAATGGCTGGGGGGTCAGATTGTGGCCGCCCAGTCGCGGGTCGCCCCGCTCAACGGCGTGGTGCGCCGGTTGACGGTGCCGCAATACCGCAACACGCTGCAGGAACTGCTGGGGCTGGAAGAAGACCTGACCGACTCGCTCCCTCCCGATGGAGTCTCCAAAGAGGGTTTCACCAACAATGCCCAGACCCTGGGATTGTCTCCCCTGCAGGTCGAAGCCTATTTCCAGATCGCCGAACGGGCGCTGGCGGAAGCGTTGGTCGACGAGACCAAACCCCCGGTCATCCAGCACTTCCGGATGGAACTGGGAGCGGGGCTGAACCGGGAACCCTGCCCCGACAATCTCATCCTCGGGGCCAACAGTGCCCTGCTTCCCAACGCCGACTTCGTGGTGACCGAACCCGATCCGGTCAAACCCTTCCCCTTCCAGCCGTTCCGCATGCAGCGGGTGTTCGACTTCATCGAGGGATACCAAGGGAACGACACCGTCCGGGGCTGGCGGCATTACGACAGCATCTACCATGCGGTCTTCGCCTGCCTGCGGGGTTCCCCCGGCTATCCCCTCGGAGACGCCTGGCAGACGGTCCCCGAGGGTCTGCTGCTCCGCCCCGCCATTCCCAGCCCCGAGATCTTCGGCCAGTCCGACACCTACGGCCCCATGGCCAACTTCAAGATCTCGCTGCGCGAACTCCCCAAACAGGGACGCTTTCGCGTGCGGGTCAAGGCGGCCCGCTATCCCGACGCGCTGCTGCTGGAAAAGGGAACCGCCGCCGTCAGTCCCGCGAACGGTCAGGCACAACACATCCTGCCTCTGGGGGCCGAGGGTTTCGCCCCGGGGGAGGTGCCGACCGACGGCATGTACCAGTTCGACGTGCAGTCCGCGCCGGGGGGACCGGGTGGAAAACTCTCGCTCACACTGGGCAGCCGGTCGTTTGCGGGGCAGTTGTTCGAAGCCGAGAAACCAGCCGACGGTCAGGACCTGCTGGTCACTCCCCTGCTGGTGGTGCGGCTGCCGGCGGGACCAGTCG
>JBKCTR010000819.1:0-2431 GCA_046318755.1 Planctomycetaceae bacterium | reverse complement strand
GCCAGGGAAACAAGGTCTGGACGTATACCGTGACCGGGGTGACCCAGCAGGAGGGAGTGCTGACCATTCAGTACAAGGCGACCGCCGCCGATGGCGGCACCGCCACCTTTGCCTCCCCCCTGATTGTCTCGGTTCCCAAGGGCGCGTATCAGCAGGTGCGATTTGTCGAAAATGACAAACTGGTGGCCGAACCGAAGTTTCCGGCGAAAGAGCCGAAGGAGTAGTTCGTCCGTTGCGTCGACTGATTCACCCGGGGCGGCCGAGATCACTGACCTGAACGGAATTGTCTCAACACACCGCCGCGCAACTTGCCGCTGTATCAACGCGGCGAGGTGTGCGTTCTGAGGGTCTGAAGGGACCTTGGCCTCCGGTGGGCCTTGACTCTCAGCCGGGGGGATTCAGCCCGCCGAACTGCCGCACCGCCTCGTAAACGATCGTGTTGACCGTACTGGCGAGGTTGAGGCTGCGGACCACCTCGTGCATCGGCAGCTTGAGGTTGTGCGTGGGCTCGCGGGTGAGGATCGACGGGGGCAAACCACGTGATTCCGATCCAAACACGAGGACGTCACCCGGGCTGTACGATACATCCCAGGCCAATCGGGTGGCGGTTTTGGTGAGATACCAGAACGTGCGCCCTGTGAGACGCCGCGTCAATTCGGACCAGTCTTCGACTGCTTCCCAGTCGAGGTGCTGCCAATAGTCCATCCCGGCCCGGCGGAGGTGCTTCTCGTCGAGGCGAAAACCGAGCGGACGGACCAGCCAGAGTTTGGCCCCCACCGCCACGCAGGTCCGCCCGATGTTCCCCGTGTTCTGGGGAATGTCGGGCTGATGCAAGACGACGTTCAACAACGGTTCCGCCCGGCTCATTGCAGCCAACCCCAGATCCAGTTCAAAACCAGCATGACAATCAGCGTGCTCGCCAGCACGTGGGGAAAGGTCCGCCCCAGCGGGGCTCCCGTGGGGTGCCGCAGCGCCCACAACCGATAGGGAATTTGGGCGGCGGTCAACAGGGCCAAAACCCACCCCATGCGGTTGTAGCTCCACGAGCGGGCGAATTCGCCATGGGCCAGCGCGACGAAACTGCGGGTCAGTCCGCAGCCCGGGCAGGGAATTCCCCAGGCGGTGCGCGACATGCAGCTTTCGGGAGCGGGCCAATTCGGCAGGCACCAGAGCGCCACTTTCTGATCGGGCCGAATCACCAGCAGGGCCGACAGCAGCAACACTCCCACCGCGATGGCCAGCATCGTCTGGTGGGTCCGCCGCATTCCCTTCGAAGCCGCCTCGTCGTCAAACCACAGCACGGGTTCGGCGGGTTGTTGGACTTCGCTCACCCGTCCCCTCCCAGCGTGGGGATCTGCAGGATGGTCTGGCACTGCCGACACCGCACCCGTTTGCCCGCCAGCGCCCCGGCCAATTTGTACTTCTGCCCGCACTGGGGACATTGCACCGCGAGGTGGGGCTCGTCTGGCAGAGTGGGCCCGGGTGCGCCCGGGTGGGCTGGAGCGGCTGCCGCGGCCGCAGGGGCGTTGGCGCCACGTGCCGAGTCGGTGGAAGCCGCCGGGCGGGATGGTGCCGCCGGGGAGGGTTGAGACGGCGTGGGGTGCTCCCAGTCGGGCTCTGCGCCCCGGCTGACGGCACCGGCCGACGGGGCATCGAGATCCACCAGCAGGCTTACTGGGTCGAGGGGCAGTTCGTCCCCGTGCTGCTCGGCCCAGCGGGCCGCCTCGCCATTGAGCGGGCTCTTCACGTTGTAGCTTTGCCACGCGAGCATCTCGCCAATGCGGGCCACCAGTCCCCAGACTGGTTCCCCAGCGCTCCAGTGGTCTCCCACGCAGATGGCGTGCGGGGCAATGTTGGGATGGAACACCGGGGTCAGCATGCGGCACTGCGGAGCCATGCGCGGGTAGTCGCGTGGCAGCACAATTTCGACCTCGTGCCGGCTGATCTCCCGCAGGTCGTCTCCCACCTGCCGCAGGCTGCGGATGCGATATTCGATGACGTACCGCTCGGGAGGATCGCCGTCGGCGGTCAGCAGGGCCAGCCGGGGGTGGCGGTCGAGGTAGGCGGTCAGTTTCTGGTGATCGGCGGCCAGACGCCGCAGGCGGATGGTGCTCATGGTGCGGCGGCGGGGGCCTCGGCGGCACGGCGCAGGAAGGGGACCTGGAATGAGAGAAAGGTCTTGAAGTCGATCGCGAAGCTCAGCCCATCGGCGACCCGCTTGTCGATGGTGGCCGTGTTGATGCCGATGAGTCGACCCGCGGCGTCGTACAGTCCCCCGCCACTGTTCCCTGGATTGATGGCGGTGCTGGTCTGCACCAACCGGATTTGGCGGTTTCCCTTGGGCTGCGTCCGGAATTGCGAGACGGTTCCCTGGGTGTGGGTCCAGCCCAGGCCCTGCGGGTTCCCCACGGCGAAAACGTCATCGCCAATG
>JBKCTR010000818.1:0-6110 GCA_046318755.1 Planctomycetaceae bacterium | reverse complement strand
CGTCGATGGGGTATTCCCACGCTCCCTCCCGTTGGTTCGTCCCGAACCGACATCGGTTGGCAGTCTCTGCCAACCTCCCGAGTTGCGTCTCTCCTCCCCTTCCCTTGCCCGTCTGCCTGGATCGCTCGCCTCACGAGTGGTTCGCGAGCAGCGCTGGCACGCTCTCTCCCCCCGGCCCCACCATGACCTCACCGATGTCAAACCAGGAACCATCGTGCCGTTGGTCCCCGTTTGGGCCCTGGGGATCGAGACGGCAGGCCTGGCGAATTCTCGCTGGCGGAATGTTCGGCCTGTGGGCACTGTCGCAGCCGGTGCAGGCGCAGGAGGGCCCCGGCATCCAGGCCCGCATCGGACACATCGAAGGCCAGGGCATTCCGCAGGTTCAGCCGGTCACGCCGATTGAACTGCTCCCCTACTACGAGTTCGACCAGCAGTTACTGTTCAATGATCTGCGGTTTGTGATCACCAACAGCGGCGGCCTGGCGGGCAACGTGGGGTTTGGCTACCGGTTCTTCGAACCCGAGACCGACCGCATCTACGGCGGCAGCCTGTGGTACGACATCGACGACACGCGCAGTCTGCTGTTTCAACAAATTGGTCTGAGCCTCGAGACGTATGGCACCGACTTCGACGTGCGGGGAAATGCCTACCTGCCCGTGGGTCCCGAGACGCGGCAGGATTCACTCGCGATGGTCCCCGGGAGCCTGGCGTTCTCGGGACAGAACCTCGTCTACACGCAGAATCGGGGCTGGTATGCCGCGATGAAGGGGGTTGATCTCGAAGCGGGCATTCCCGTGCCCGGTTCGATTGCCGAGTCGATCGACCTGCGGGTCTACGGCGGCGGGTACTTCTACCACAACGCCTACCACGACATTCCGGGGGTTTCGAGCCGGGCCCGGGCCAGCGTGCTGCCGGGGCTCGACGTGGAACTGCAGGTGACCTACGACTCGTTCTTCGAGACCCGGGCGTTCGCCGGAATCTCGTGGACTCTGGGACCCCTGCACTACTCGAAGTTCCAGCCTGGCGACACGCTGGGGCGTCTGGGAGAGCACACCACGCGCAACTACACGGTGGTGGCGACCCATCAGCGGCAGAATGAACTGGTCGTTGCCCGCAACCCAACCACACAGCAGGCCTATCGCTTCGCGCATGTGTCCAGTCCGGGTGGCCCGGGTGGCAATGGATCGTTCGAGTCTCCGTTCCACAATCTCGCCAGCGCCCAGGCGCTGGGGTCCGACGTGGTATTCGTCCAATCGGGAACCGTGCTGAGCGGCGCGGACGCCCAGGTGGTTTTGTCGCCCGGTCAACGCATCCTGGGTGAAGGGGGAGGCCTGCAGCACCTGGTGTCGGTCCCGGAATTGGGGCTGGTGGCGCTGCCAACGGCGGCGGGAGCGTGGGGCAACCTCCCCATTCTGCAAAACACTTCGGGTGATGCCGTGGTCCTGGCGAGTGGCTCGGAATTCAGCGGTTTCAAGGTGCTGAACACGTCGGGAAGCGGGCTGGTGGCGAATGGCGTCAGCCAGGCGCAGGTCCGCAACGTCAGCGTGGAGGGAGCCGGTGGGTACGGAGTCAAGGTGCTCAATTCGGCCGGCCCGCTGGAATTTCAAAACCTCGATGTCCGCGGTGCCGCCACCGGAGGCCTCTTGGTGCAGGGAGGGACCGGCACCACCAACTTCCGTGGTCTGACCCGCGTCTGGCAGACGGGGGGCGACGCGATTTCGCTGTTGGGGGTGGGCGTTGGAGGCCAGGTGCTGTTCGACGATCTCTCGATTGCCAACCGCGGAGCGGGAGGTGTGTCGATCGCCAACTTCCAGGGCCTGGCCAACTTCCGGGGCACCACCGGCATCAACAACGAGCTGTTGTCGACGCAGTCGGCGGTCGATATCCGCGACTCGTCGGGGTTGGTGCAGTTCAACAGCCTGTTCGCGACCGACACCCGCGGCGCGGCGGGGATCAACCTGCAAAACAACACCGGCACCACCAGCATTCAGACGGTCAACGTCACCGCCCAAGGGAACACCGCCCTGCGGGCCTACAATGCCGGCACGGTGCGCGTCAACCCGGCCAGCAACGGCGCGGTCGATCTGTCGAAGGGGGGCACCCTCACCGCGGTCAACGGGGCCGCCGTCGATATCGAAACGACCGCCTTGGAGATGAACCTGCAGGCGATCAACAGCAACGGCACGCCAACGGCGGCGCGGTTGGTGAACGACACCGGCAGCTTTGTGGTCTGGGGAAATGGCCAGGCGAATTCCGGGGGAACCATCACCAACAGCGGCACTGCGTTCTTCATCGATGGCATGGAGACGGTCAGCCTGAATTCGATGCGGCTGGATGGCAACGGCACGGCCCTGGATGCCGAGGATGTGACCATGCTGGTGATGCACGACCTGACGGTGCAGAACACGACCGGCATCGCCGCCGACCTCAAAAACGTGCAGGGGCTGGTGGTTGTCAACTCGCTCTTTCAGGACAATGCCGGACAGAACATCCGGGCTGAGTTCGCCGCCCAGCAGGCCTACACCTACACCCTGCAGAACAGCTTCTTCCTCAACAAGACCACCGACAGTGTGGTGCTGTTGAGCACCGCCGGCGGGGCGGGCTCGAGCCTGAGCCTCACCTCAAAAAACAACGAGTTCAACACCACGCAGGCGGGAGCGACCGGACTGCGGGTCGCCTGGAATGGCAGTCTCTCGGGAACCCTCGACTCGAACTACTTCCAGGGAAGTGGCGGCGGGAACACCGGGTTCTCTTACATGAACACTGGCACGGCCCCGTCGAACCTGGCGCTGACCAACAACGACTTTGTCTTGCTGGGGGGGAATGGAACCGGAACCTACCTGAACACCACCGCTTCGACGCAGGCGTCGGCCATTGGCAACACCTTTGTGTTGACCGGCAGTGGCGGCAGCGCCTTGCGGGCGACGGCGGTCTCCCCGGCGTTCACCTTCACCTCGAATGTGGTGCAGGACAACTCCGGGGGAGTGACCGGGTTCCAGTTCGATTCGCTGACCGGCCCCGGCACCATGACCTTCAACAACAATCAGATCGCCCTCGCGAGCAGCGCCCTGGTCGATCGGGGCATTGTCTTCTCGTCGATCAACAACTCGCTGCAACTGTTCGGCAACCAGAACAACGTGATCACCGGGGCCGACCCGGGCCTGTTCTTCTCGGTGCCGCAGAACTCCACCATGGGACGGGTGTTGGTCAACGGACAGTACCTGCCCTAAGCGGAGCCGGCTGGAGCCGCGACCGCGCGGCGAACCGCTTCAGATCTGTTCCGGCAGATCGAAGAAGGCGAGGGCGAGAATCGCGTAGACCCCCACCAGCAAGACCCCTTCCATCCAGTGGCATTGGCCGTCGCCCGTGATCTTGTTGGTCACGACCACCGCCAAAGCGACCGTGATGACTTCAAAGGGACTGAAGACCAGATCCATGGGGGTGCCCATGAACTGGCTGACGAGGACCAGCAGCGGGGCCACCATCAGGGCGACCTGCGTGCCGGCCCCCACGGCAATGCTGAACGACACATCCATCTGATCGTCGCGGGCGAACCGGACGGCGTTGAGAATTTCCCCGGCGTTCCCCACGATCGCCAACAGGATCACGCCGCTGAAAGTTTCGGTCAGCCCCAGGGCGTGTGACGCCGGCTCAAGCTGCGAGGTGAGCACTTCGCTGATCAGGGCGAGCGTGAAGGTGGCAGCGGCGAGGATGGTCAATGCCCGTCGCTGCGACCAGGAGTGGGAGTGGCTGACCGGCGTCGGTGCCTCGCGAGCTTTCTCGCGGGACTCTTCGTTGCCGAAGTGCTGCTGCCCTCCCCGAATGGTGAACCAGACGCTCAACGCGTAGACCGCCAGCAGCACCACCGATGTTTCAAGGCTGAAACGCTGCTCGTGAATCGTGGTGATGTGGTGAAAGACCGCCGGGACGATGAGCCCGATGGAAGCCAACATCAGCAGCCCTGCGTTGAGACTCGCGTGCAGCTTGTCGAAATGCTGGAAGCCATGTCGGCGGCCACCCAGAATCATCGACAGCCCCAGTCCCAGCAGCAGGTTGGCGATGATCGACCCGGTGATCGACGCCTTCACCACGTTGTGCAATCCATTCCGCAATCCGAGGATGCAGATGATGACCTCGGGGGCGATGCCCAAGGTGGCGTTGAGCAGGCCCCCGATGTTGGGCCCCAGGCGGGCGGCGAAGACCTCGGTGGCCTCCCCCATCAATTCGGCCAGGGGAATGACCGCCAGCGCCGAGACGGCGAACACCACCAGCGGGGGAAATTCCAACCACCGCAGCAGCAGGGCCAGGGGCACGCACACGAGCAGGGCGCGGAGGAACATTCGACGACCAGAGCGATGGGACACAGTGGCGGGGCCCGGAACCGCCGCTGGTTCCCGTCGGCCCCCCACGGCCCCGACATCTTAGTCGTCTCCCGGATCGACTTTCAGCCAGAGAGGGGCCCCCAGCAGGCAGATCACTCCTGCGAGCGCCAGGCTGCCCCGCCAGCCGATGTGGTCACTGAAGAGGGGCGTGACAATCGGGGCGACCAGGCCACCGGCGTTGCCGACGGTGTTGAGGATCGCTCCTGAGAGCCCCCCGCGACGGCGGCCCAGCGCCACGCCATTCACCCAGAAGGGAGATTCACAGGTGGCCAGCGCCGCCATGGAGAGAGTGAAGCAGACCAGAACGGAATTGGGTTCGGTCACCCAGACCCCCAGCAGCAGGAACAGGCCGCTGGCAACCATGCCGACCAGCGGCAGCAGCGATTTTCCCGGAAACCGACCAACTCGGGGGGGGATCAGGTCGGCCAGCCAACCCCCCGCCACCATGCCCACCGCCATGCCCAGCAACGTAATCGTGGAGTTGCGGCGGCCGAGGTCGGTCCCCAACTTCAACACCTTGTCGAAATAGTATTGGCTCCAGGAAAAGAACAGGTATTGGCAATAGCTGTAGGCGGCATAGGCGATGGTCAAAAACGCGAGACTGACCGAACGGTTGACCGCCACCGGCGCTGAATGCGGCGGCACGACCGCTGGCGCGACACTGGCTTCCAGGGCGTCTTCGTCGTGCGTGGGGTCGGGATGGGGATCGGCGATGGGGTGTCCCCAAGAGAGGAGGCCCCAGGCCAGGGTGACCAGTGCGGTGAGGATCCCGGCGGCCACAAAGGCCAGTGGCCAAGACAACCAATCCATCAGCCCACCGAACAATAGCGGGGTGGAGGCGGCCCCCAGCACGGCGGCACAGGTGACCAGTCCATTCGCCAGGCCCCGTTCTGCGGGGGGCATGCAGAGGGAGATCGAGCGCGCGGCCCCCGGATGCATCGGGGCGCAGAACGCCCCCAGCAGTCCGCGGACGATGCACAGGGCGAAGAACACCGCGGTGAAGGGCAGCCAGGACGTCGCGCCAGTCAACGGGATGATGGCCGCACAGCCGATCCCCATGCCCAGCAAGGCCCGACGGGGCCCGAACCGATCGATGCACCATCCGCCGGGAATCATCACGAGTGTGTAAACAATCAGCAGGGCCGAATAGACCGTGCCCATCTGCGTCTCGGTGATCAGTCCTTCGGGAATGAGATGTTCGGTTCCGGCGGCGGGAATTGCTCCGCGATTGAAGTGCAGCAGGGCCGCCTGGGCCATCAGCAGCACCGCGACCAGCCACCGCCGTGCGGGGTTACTGCCGAAGGACTCATCCGCTCGCAAAGTCTTGCCCGGAGAATATGGCTCGGTCATGGAGAATCCTGGGACGGAAGCGAGAGGCCAGACGGGGGAGCATATCGCCCGCCTGGCACCCGGTCCAACACAGCGAGAAAACCGGCGGCTGGTTTCCCCGGCGCGCGGTCTGTTGCGGCTGTGCCCGAGAGGGATCGGGAAAAACCTCTGTCGAACTATATCTCGGCCGCCTCCGGCACTAGAATCCGCGAAGGCTGGCTGCCTTCCCGTGGGTGTGAAGTTCTCTTTCGGTCTTCTGCGCGACATGTCCTTTCTGAACAATCTGTCGATTCAGTCGAAGCTGATCCTGTTTTTGCTGCTGGTGGCGTTGGCGGCGGGGATCCCACTGGCATGGATTGGTCACCAGAGCGGCAAGAACGCCCTGGAGCAAAACATCAC
>JBKCTR010000817.1:0-1714 GCA_046318755.1 Planctomycetaceae bacterium | reverse complement strand
AGCGCGGATCGAGGCCCAGATTGGCGGTTCGCAACTGCTGGCGGAGGGAACCAGCGCCCGCCCCGTGGTGTTGACCTCGGTGCGGGATGACATGTACGGAGCGGGGGGAACCTTCGACACCGGGGCCGACAGCGACGCACCGGTGGCCCCGGGCGACTGGTCGGGGTTGTATTTCGCCCCGAATTCCTCCGGGTCGATCGATCAGGCGGTGGTCAAGTACGGTGGCGGGATCTCGGCCGTGGCGGGGGATTTCGCCTCGTTCAACGTCATCGAAGTTCAGCAGGCCGACGTCCGTGTCGCCAATTCACTGCTGGCCAACAACGCGGGTGGTGGAGGCTCGGGCGATCGGGATGGCCGGTTGACCAATGCCAATACCACCGTCTTCGTCCGCGGTGCCCAGCCAGTGCTGGTCAACAACACCTTTGTGGACAACCGCGGGACCGCGATGAGCTTCAACGTGAACTCATTGAATTCCCGCGAGGTGAACGACTGGGGTCGACGGACCGGGTTCATCAATGCCCAGACCCAGTACAAGAACAACTTTGGCCCGCTGATTGCCGGGAATCGTCTGGGGAACAACGCCATCAACGGCATTGATGTGCGGGGCGAGACGGTGACCACCGAGGTGATCTGGGATGACTCCGACATTGTGCATGTCGTGCGGGATGAGATCGTCGAGGACATCAACCGGCACACCTTCGGCGGGATCCGCCTGCAGTCGGGGAATGAATCGAGCCTGGTGATCAAGCTGGCGGGCCCCAACGCGGGCTTTACCGTGACCGGCATTCCGCTGGATATCGAGGATCGGATTGGAGGCACACTGCAGGTCATTGGATCGGCGTCGTACCCCGTGGTCTTCACATCCCTCAATGACGACACCGTGGGGGCGGGCTTCCTCCCCAGTGGACTCCCCCAGACCGATACCGACAATGACGGCGCTCTCACTCCGCCCCAGCCCGGTTCGTGGCGTAGCGTCCGTCTCGATCGCTACAGCAATGACCGCAATGTCGCAGTGGCCCTGGAATCGGAGCTGACCACCCAGCCCCAGGAGCAGAACGGCACCCCGCCCACCGCGCAAGTCCTGGGGAGCCTGGCGGCACCCGTCGCCTCCGACAATGCCATGGAGAAGAAGGGGGGGAACGACTACCAGCCCTACGGTTACCAGGTGCACGGGGTGCTGGCGACCGCCGCCGATGTGGATGTCTACAGCTTCAGCGCCAACCGCGGCACCGAGGTCTGGATCGACATCTCCCGCACCTCTCAGTCACTCGACACGGTTGTGGAACTGGTGGATGCGAACGGCGTGGTGCTGGCGTCTTCGAACGATTCACTCAATCCCGCCGACTTGGCCGGCTCAGCAACCCCCCGCGGACTCATCAAGGATCCCCTGCTGGGTGGAGACTACTACACCCTCAATCCGCGGGATGCCGGAATGCGGGTGGTGCTGCCCGGCTCGGCCACAATCAACACCTACTTCGTGCGGGTTCGCAGCAATGGTGCCCTGACTTCGGGAATCTACAACCTGCAGCTGAGAATGCGGCAGGTGTATGAGGCCCCAGGCTCGACGATCCGGTATGCCGACATTCGTTACGCGACCACTGGCGTGGAGGTGCTGGGCCTGCCCGGCCGGTCGCCACTGGGAGGGGAAGCGGGCGAAAACTCGTCCGGTTCGTCGAGCTTCGGCAATCCCAACCAGTTGGGCAATCTGCTCACC
>JBKCTR010000816.1:0-4010 GCA_046318755.1 Planctomycetaceae bacterium | reverse complement strand
GCGTAATAGTCCCGCGTCGACACGGCATCGAACTTGTGATCATGGCAGCGGGCACAACCCAGACTCAAACCGAGGAATGTCTGCCCCAGGTTGTCGATCGTGTCGTGGATGGTCAGGTGGTGATAGTTTTCGGAGTCGAAGCCAAACCGGCGCGACAGGGCGAGATAGCCGGTCGAGATCACCTGTTCGGCGTAGCGCGGGCCTGGGGCGCGATGGGCGAGCAGGTCGCCGGCCATCTGTTCCCGCGCGAACTGGTCGTAGGGGAGGTCTTCGTTCAGAGCACGGATGACCTGGTTGCGATAACGCCAGGCTGTGGGAATGGGATAGTCGGCGGTTTCGCCCGCGGTGTCGGCATACCGCACCACGTCGAGCCACAATCGTCCCCACCGTTCGCCGTACCGCGGCGAGGCCAACAGGCGGTCCACCACCCGCTCCCACGCATCGGCAGAGTCATCGTTGAGGAAGGCTTCCACTTCGGCGGGAGTGGGAGGCAGGCCGGTCAGATCGAACGTGGCCCGGCGGATGAGCGTGCGTCGGTCGGCCTGCGGGCCGGGCCGATGTTGGTGCCGTTCCAGACCGCGCAGCACGAATGGGTCGACGCTGTTCCGGGGCCATGAGACATCGGGCACGTCGGGCCGTGGTGCCGCCCGCAACGGTTCGTAGGCCCAATGCCCGGAGGAGACGAATTTCGCCGTTTGGGTTGGCCATGGCGCACCCGCTTCCAGCCACTGGCGAAGATCGGCCACCTGGTCGGGCCGCAGGGCTTGTTTCGCCTCCGGGGGCATGGCCGCGACATCGGCCTCCCGGCGAACCGCCCGCAACAGCAGGCTGTCGTCGGGATCGGTGAGATCGATGGCTGGTCCCGAACGGCCCCCCCGCAGCAGCGACTCGCGGGAATCAATCCGCAAGTCGCCACCGGTCTTTTGGTCGCCATGACACCGAAAACAGGTGCCGGCCAGAATGGGACGAATGCGGTTTTCGAACCATTGCTCCTGGTCCTGCCCCAGTACGGTGCCACTCCCCATCCCCAGGCAGCAGAGCCAGAGCCAGCCCCCCACGAGAAGACGGTGTGTCAACGATTCCCCATGCAGGTCTCTGCGGGTGTGGTGCCGGTGGGTGTGGTGCATGGTGCGCTTCAGCGATCTCCGCGCAGGATGGCCTGCCGCAGATCTTCGACCTGGTTGAGATTGATTCCGTCGGGCTTCTTTTCGAGCAGCCAGTTGACGTCGCCGAGGGCTTCGTCCCGACGTTCCAGCGAGAACATCACAATCGCCCGGCGGACCCGCTCTTCGGGGTTGTCGGGATCGAGCCGGACGATGGCGTCGAGGTACCGTGCGTGGGCATCGCCGTCGCGCTGTTGCTCGGCCAATCCTCGCAGATTGCGGAGTACACGCAACACCATGCCTCGGCGGGACATGCTCTCCAGATCCGACGCCTGGATGGGACGCCCCACATTGGCACGCACCATGGCATCCGCCTCGTCGTGAGTCAGTTCCACGCCCCGCTCATAGACATCGATCAGTTGGGAGGGGCCTTCCGATGGCTGATGGCGGACGACGAAGTGCGCGGGAAGTCCCACGCCCACCACCGTCAGGCCCAGGCGGCGGGCCAGTTCGATGTAGATGATCGAGAGGGTGATGGGCAGCCCTTCGCGGTCGTCGAGAACCTCGTTCACGTAACTGTTCGAGCGGTGGTAGTAGTGATCGCCCCGGGTCCCGTGGAAGCCGCATTCGGCAAACAGGTACTTGTTCAGCGCCTGCAGTTTTTGGACCGCGGTGGCGTCGGCGGGTAGGTCTTTGGTGATGTCGCGGCTCATCCGGTCGAGCTCGCGCAGGTACGCGTCGACATCGACCTCTTCGTTGTCGAGCCGGGCCACCAGCAGGCAGGCCCGAAACAGATCCGCCTGCTCATCCCCCTGGGCGAAGAGCTGTTCGAGTTCCTGCAGGGTGCGGCGTTCATGCAGGGCCGTGGCGGCGAGTCGCAGGTCCCGGGCCTGCCGTTCCAGTTCGCGGGCGCGGTCCCGGACCGATTCGAGCGGCCAGGGGGACCGCTCGGGCAGGGCCCGTGTGACCAGTCGGCCCGCTTGCGAGTGACGCCCCTGGGTTGCCAGTTGCTGTTCGAGGTCCCGGACCAGGTCTCCCGCGTCGGCCCCAGTCTGCCCGTCGGCGGCACCCAGTCGAAAATTCCGGAACTCGGCGACCGTCGACCGGAACTTGGCCAGACCGACCCGGCCCGAGGTCAGCCGCATGTCGGTCGATTCGATGACGCGGTGGCCATTGACGAAACATTCCAGACGTCCGGGCTCGCAGTGGACCCGCAGTTCATTCCACTCGCCCGGGCGGTAATGCTCGGATTTCACCTCGGCCAGCACCGGCCAGGAGTTGACGTCGGGACCCAGAAAACAAGTCAGGCGCAGCCGGCCGCCGGTGGGGTCAAAGCCATAATGCCGGTCGCCGCCGTCGGCACAAAACGCCAGCCCCGCCGCTCCTTCTTCGTTGTCGAGTTTCACCGCCACCGAGAGATCAAAGGGGGCTTCGGGAGCGGCGGCGGTCGAGAGGCAGATGGTCCGGCCCCCAAACCCGTTGCCCATTCCCTCGGCCAGAATTCGGCCAGCCCGCTGTTTCCACCGCCCCCCCATCAACGCGGTCCACTCTTGAGGATCCAGGGCCCCAATCGTCAGCCAGCGCGACATCACCGTGGGATTGGGGGTGTCCCGCAAACGTTTGAGCTCGTTGACCGGCATCGCGAAACCCAGGTTGTCGGTCACCGCCGACTTCATGGTCACCACCCCCAAGACCCGCCCCTGTCGATCCAGGACGGGTCCACCACTGTTCCCGGGTTCAATCGGAATCGCCAGTTGCAGCATCGAGCGCCGGTCGATTTCCTGAGTCCCCGAGAGAACCCCCGCGACCACGCTGTATTTCAGCCCCTGCGGATTCCCCAGGGCAATCACCGACTGCCCCTGACGAATCGCAGTCGAGTCCCCCAGGGGAAGCGACGGGAGATCCCGCGCGTTCACCCGAATCAGCGCGAGATCGACATGCCGATCGAACGCCTCGACGCTCTGCACCTCGAGACGGCGCCCATCACTGGTCTGCACGCTGATGGGACGACCTTCTCCAATCACATGCAGATTCGTGGCGATCAATCCGTCCGCATCAATCACAAAACCGGTGCCCAGTCCCTGGTTGCGACCATCGCGCCCCGAGAAAGAGACCACCACAATCGACTTGCGGGCCTGCTCGGTCAGCTCTTCGATGCTCCGCTCGGTGTCGGGCGAGGCCGTTCCCTCATCGGCATTCAACCGGGCTGGCAGCACCAATCCCAGCACCACAGTCAGCAGCCACCAGCTTCGACACGGCATGCGGCACATCCGGTTCTTCAGAAGGCACTCACAGAAATCCTGACAATCCCGAGTGGGCCCACTCAGGGCAATTCCTTGATCCGCACATTGCGAAACCGCACCTTGGTCCCCTTGGGCCAGGCTCCGACTCCACCATGGACCTGGAACGCAATGTGCCCCTTGTCTCCCAGCACCCCTTCGAAGGTCTTGTCGCTGGTGTACTCGGTGATCAGCGCGCCATTGATCCAGGTGGTGATCGTGGGGGGATTGCCCTTCACCCGGCACCGGACGGTGTTCCAATCGTCCAGCTTCCAGATCCGACTCCAATCCACGAGTGGAAATCGCGATTCCCCCGGTTTCTCGCTCCCCTTCGCCGGACGGGGACGCGCCTCGATGGCTGTCAATTCCTTTTTCTCGGGATTGCTGTAGACCCCCCAAAGGTCGAACGTGCGGTTCGAGGCCCCGTCGAGTCCTTCGCGATAGATTTCCCCCACGTTCCCGTCTTCGTGGTAGTCGATCATCATCTGGTAGCAGTTCCCCTTCGCCGTGCTGCGCAGGAAGAAGCCCGAGTCGGGTCCCCAATCAGGCTTCGTTTCAAACACCACCTCGAAGTTTCCGAACACCTCATCGCTGAGGATGATACCGCCATACCCGCTCCCCGGGGGAG
>JBKCTR010000815.1:0-3349 GCA_046318755.1 Planctomycetaceae bacterium | reverse complement strand
GCGTTGGAACGGGGCCGCACTGCTGCTTCTCGCCTGGGGATTGGCGACGTGGGGACTGACCAGCGGGACGCCGCGGGCTGGTTCCCCGACGTCCGCGGGCTCAAGGCGCCTCGCGGTCGGGGGGGAGTCTGCGACCACCTGCCTGCCGCTGGGAGGGATCGCCGAATACTCTCCCCAACTGGTGACCGAGGCTCTGGAAGACGCCCGGGCCCGGGGTGACGCCCGACGGGGAGCGGCAATCTTCAGCTCGGCGCATTTCGCCTGCCTTTCTTGTCACAAAGTCGGTTCCCAGGGGGGCGAGGCGGGACCCGAGTTGACCAACGTGGGAAAGCGTCTGACTCCACCGCAGATTGTCGAGGCTCTGTATTGGCCCCGCCGGGAGGTTCGCCCGGAGTACCGCGTCTGGATGGCCCAGACCAACAACGGACGGAGCTTGCAGGGGTATCTTGTGCACCAGGCGGCCCAGGAGGTCGAACTGCGGGACCCGGCCCGGGGAACAACAACCCGGCTCCCACGAGCCGAGATCGAGGAATTGCGGGAAGTGGGCACACTCATGCCCGAGGGGCTCGTGGCGGCGATGTCGCCGACCCAGCGGGCTGATGTCGTGCGGTTTCTCTGCGAACTGAAGGGGCCGGGACCGCTGTCGAACCTGGTTCAACCCACCTCCCATGAGGTTGCTGACTGGTCCTATGCCAAAGCCCCCCTGCATCCGGAGCAGTGGCCGTACCTGTCGCATTTTGTGAATCGCGATCGGCTCTACGATTTCTACTCCAAGGAGGCCCGGCATTTCCTGCAGGCTCCGGTCCCTCCCGTGCTGCTTCCCGCGTACCCTGGGATTGATGGGGGGAGCTTTGGCCATTGGGGAAACCAGAACGAGCAGACCTGGGCCAGCGATCGCTGGAACGCGACCGATTTAGGATCTTTGCAGGCCGCCATTTTCCGTGGGGCCGGCGTGACAGTTCCCAAGGGTGTCTGTTTGCGGCTGGGTGAACAGGGCGAATTGTCGACCTGCTTCAATCCCGAGACGCTGCGTTACGAGGCCCTGTGGAAGAATGGCTTCCTGAAGTTCTCGTCGGTTCGGCATGGATTCATGGATGGAGGCCTCATGACGGGCGAGGCACTGCCCCCCCCCGCCAGCCGATCCGTTCCCACCGGGTTCACCTATCGCGGCTTTTTCCGCCACGGTCGGCAGGTGGCCTTTCTTTACCGGGTGGGTGAGACCGACTGGCTGGATGTCCCCACGCTCAAAGACGGTGCTTTCGACAGTCTCGCGGCCCCCTTGGAGGGGCATCCGCTGCAGTCTTTGACGAATGGGGGCCCCGCCCAGTGGCCCCAGATGTTCGAGATCCCCGGCCAGCCCGGCTCGGGCGGACCGTACGCCATCGATCGGATTCCCCCACCCTGGGACAACCCCTGGAAGGCGCAGATGTTTTTCTCGGGGCACGATTTCACCCCCGATGGAACCGCCTATGTCTGCACCATGCAGGGGGATGTCTGGCAGGTGCGGGGGCTCGACGAGACGCTGGCCAAGGTGCGTTGGAAGCGGTTCGCCTCGGGACTGAACCAGCCGCTGGGATTGAAGGTTGTCGACGGCGTGGTACATGTGTTGGGACGCGATCAACTGACCCGGCTGCACGATCTGAATGGCGACGACGAGGCGGACTTTTACGAGTGTGCCAGCCACGCCTACACCACCTCGACTGCGGGCCATGACTTCATCTGCGGGTTGGAACGGGACGCGGCGGGGCATTTTTACACCGCGTCGGGAAACCAGGGACTGCTGCGAATCTCTCCGGATGGCAAGCGGGTGGACGTGTTGGCGACCGGTTTCCGGAATCCCGACGGGCTCGGGTTGCTGCCGGACGGGTCGATCACCGTCCCCTGCTCCGAGGGAGAATGGACCCCCGCTTCGACTCTGTGCCTGGTTCGTCCGCAAACGGGGGACGGTGAATTCGAACCGCCGCACTTCGGCTATCCGGGACCACGGAATGGCCAGAGACCGACGCTGCCCCTGATGTATCTTCCCCGCGGACTCGACAACTCAGCGGGGGGTCAGGTCGCGATCGAAGGGGAGCGCTGGGGGCCTTTGGAGGGGCTGGCGGTGCACCTGTCGTTCGGCACGGCGACCCACTTCCTGCTGCTGCGTGATGAGGTGGATGGGCAGCCGCAGGGAGCGCTGGTCCCCCTGCCTGGCGAGTTCTCGTCGGGGGTCCACCGGGGCCGCTTCGGCCCGCACGACGGCCAATTGTATGTCAGCGGGATGGCGGGCTGGGGGGCCTACAACGCACAGGAAGGGTGCTTCGAGCGGGTCCGTTACACCGGCAACCGGGTCCAATTGCCACGGGCCTTCCATGTGCATCAGAACGGGGTGCTGGTGGAGTTTTCTTCACCCGTCACCGCAGAGTTCGCCGGGGATGCCGCGCGGCAATTCGCCCAATCATGGAATTATCGCTACAGTGCCGCTTATGGTTCGGAGGAATACTCGCCGAGCCATCGCGGGGCGATCGGGCATGATGCCTGGGCCATCACGCGGGCGGTCGTACTGCCGGGAGGGCGGCGGGTGTTTTACGAGATCCCCGATTTGCAGCCGGTGAGTCAACTGCACCTGCACCTCGCGGTGGAGGCGGGGGAACCGCTCGATCTGTTCCTCACGGTCCACGCGTTGGACGTCCCGTTTGGCGACTACCCGGGGTACCGCCCGGTGGCGAAGACCATTGCCGCCCACCCCCTGCTGGTCGACCTCACGAGCCAGGCCCAATCACCCCCCAATCGCTGGCGGGAACCGATCGAGGGGGCTCGGGAGATTGTGCTGGAGGCAGGCAAGAACCTCAGTTTCAGCCCCCGGGATCTCTCCGCCGAGGCGGGGGAACCGCTGAAGCTGGTCTTCCGCAATCCGGATGTGGTCCCCCACAATGTGGTATTGGTCCGCCCCGGACAATTGGAAACGGTCGGCCAGTTGGCGAACCGGTTCATTGCCTCGCCCGACGCTGTCGTTCGCCACTACGTGCCGGTCACCGACGAGGTCTGGGCCTATACCGATGTCGTCCCCCCCGGGAAAGAGTTCGCCATATTCGTGCGGGCTCCGGAAAGCCCAGGGAAGTACCCGTTTTTGTGTTCGTTCCCCGGGCACTGGATGGCGATGAACGGGGTGCTGACGGTCACTCCGCGGCGGTGAACACCCCGGTCCCGTGACTGGTTGGCTCGGACGCAGTCGAGGTTTTCTTTTCCTTCAGGAGCATTGGCGATGTCGAATCCGGAAAGCAACTCGGGGTCGGGGGGGCGGCCGGCGGGGGGGGGGGGATGGGGGGTGGGGGTGTGGGGGGGGGTGGGGGGGGGCGACCGGGGGGTG
>JBKCTR010000814.1:0-12379 GCA_046318755.1 Planctomycetaceae bacterium | reverse complement strand
GTCGGTCCGTCCGCGCGCCCGGGGCGGGATTGAGTCTGCAGATGAACTTGCGTCCCGGCGTGGTCGTCCAGGAGGGCGGGGGGCAGCCCGGCGCGGTGCAGCCGCTGCTGCTGTTGGGAGCCGTCGAGCAACTGCATGTGCGGGTCCACATCGACGAGGATGACATTCCCCGGTTTGACCCCGCGATGCCCGCCCGGGGTGCCCTGCGCGGCGGGGGGGGAGTCGAGTGCGAACTGCGCTGTGTGCGGGTCGAACCGCTGGTCACGGCCAAGAAATCGCTGACCGGGGCCCCCACCGAACGGATCGACACGCGCGTGCTGCAGGTGGTCTACGCCGTCCAGCCCTCCCCCACCACCCCCAAGCTCTACGTCGGTCAGCAGCTCGATGTGTTCATCGCCGTCAATGAGCGCCCCACCGGCTTCTCAGCGCCGGTACCCACCGCAGGCCCGTCCGACCCGTCGGCAAAGTCTCCCACCGCCGAACGTCCGGCTGTGGAAGATCCCGCAATCGAAGATCCCGCAGTCGATCATCCGGCGGCCGCCGATCGCAACCCGGGAGACCGGGTACGCTGATCGTGCACGGACGGCCCTCGGACGGGTCACCACACGGCCCCAATCGCTCCGCCGTTCTTAGGCGAACAATTCGCGCACCACGTGGCCTTCGACATCCGTCAGACGAAAGTCGCGGCCGGCGTGGCGGTAGGTGAGACGCTCGTGGTCGAGCCCCAGCAGGGCCAGCATGGTGGCGTGCAGGTCGTGGATGTGCACCTTGTTCTCGGCGGCGTAATAGCCGTAGTCGTCGGTGCTGCCATACCGGAAGCCCCCCTTCACCCCTCCTCCCGCCAGCCACATGGTGAAGCCTTCCTGATTGTGGTCGCGTCCGTTGGCGGTCTCGGCCGTGGGGGTCCGGCCGAATTCCCCGCCCCACCAGATGAGGGTGTCTTCCAGCAAGCCACGCTGTTTCAGGTCATACATTAGACCGGCAATCGGCCGATCGACTTCACGGGCATTTTTTTCGTGACCGTTCTTGAGGTCCGAGTGCTGGTCCCACTGCACGAGGTGATCGTTGTGGGTCACCTGGATGAACCGTACCCCCGCCTCGGCGAACCGCCGGGCCATCAGGCACATCCGCCCGAAATTCGCCGTCGTGGGATCGTCGAGACCATACAGCGCCTGCGTCGCCTGCGATTCCCCCGACAGATCCTCGATCTCGGGAATGGCCGACTGCATGCGGAACGCCAGTTCAAACGAATTGATCCGGGCCTCCAGGGCCGCCTCGGCCGCTCCCTGCTGATGGTCACGGTTTTGCCGGGCCAGACGCTCGAGCTGCATCCGCTGAATTTCGCGCGGCAATCGCGAATTGCTGATGTACCGCACCCGCGCTTTGTCCGACGGAATGCTGGCGTTCCCCAGGGCCGTCCCCTGGTAGACCGCCGGCAAAAAGGCCGAACTCCAGTTGTTGATCCCCCCGAAGGCCAGGGTCGGGCAAATGGTCACGAAGCCCGGCAGATTGGCGTGCTCGCTCCCCAGTCCGTACGTCACCCACGACCCGATGCTGGGGCGGACGAAGTTGTCGGTCCCGGTGTGGATTTTCATCACCGCGCCGCCATGCGCGGGATTGGTGCCATGAATCGAATGGATCAGGCAAAGATCATCGACCCGTTTCGCCAGGTGCGGAAAGAGGTCCGAAACCCACAGGCCGCTCTCGCCGTATTGTCGGAACTCCCAGGGAGACTTCAGCAGGTTCCCCGTCGAATTGAACTGGACCCGGGGCTTCGCGAAGGGGAGCGGTTTGCCATCGTCGCGGGTCAACAGCGGCTTGGGGTCGAACGTATCGACCTGTGACGGACCGCCGCTCATGAACAAAAAGATCACCCGCCGGGCCCGGGCGGGAAATAATGGTTGCCGGGGGGCCAGCGGATCGTTGGCGGCCTGAACTGAGTCGTCCCCGGCACACAGCCCCGCCAAAGCCAGCGAGCCAAAGCCCACGGCCGTGCGCTGCAATAACTCGCGGCGGGTTGTCGGCAGACCAGACATGGCGGGAGGGGACCGGTGGGGGAGGGAGGCAGAGAGAGCGGGCACGCAGTTCTTTCAGTCTACTTTTCCCGCGGGTGAAGGTGGTAGCCCGAGGCGCTGTGACGGTATCTTCCCGGCATGTCTCCGCATCCGCATTTTTCGTCTCAGGAAGAACAGCCGGTGGGACCTCCCGTCCCCGGCTGGCAGGTCCCCCCCTGGCCTCCGCGCGGCGTGCTTTCGGGCCGCACCTGCCGCCTGGAGCCATTGGTTCCCGAGGTTCATGGCGAAGAATTGTTCGCCGCCCAGGCCTCCGATCCCACGGGCCGTCATTGGACGTGGCTGCCCTACGGTCCCTTCCTGGACCAGCCTGGCTACCTGGGGTGGCTGCGCGAGTTTACGCAGGGGCAGGATCCGCAATTTTATGCCGTCCGGCCCAGTGCCTCGGGCCAGGCGTGCGGAGTGTGTGCCTATCTTCGCATCATGCCGACCGCCGGGAGCATCGAGCTGGGGCACATCAACCTCAGCCCCCCGCTGCAACAGACGGTTGCCGCCACCGAGGCGCTGTTCCTGATGATCCAGCAGGCGTTCGACCTGGGCTACCGCCGGGTCGAGTGGAAGTGCGATACGCACAATGCCCCATCGCGTCGTTCGGCACAACGCCTGGGGTTCACCTTCGAAGGAATCTTCCGTCAAGCCCAGGTGGTGAAGGGACGCAACCGCGACACCGCCTGGTTCGCGATCATCGATGGCGAGTGGCCCCCGCTGCGGCAGGCGTATCGCGAATGGCTGGCCCCGGACAATTTCGACTCAACGGGCTGGCAGCGGCGGCGACTCGGGGAGATGATCGCGCGCGTCCGGAGCGGTGCCGATCCGGACCGCGGTGAGCCGTCGACCTGAGCGATTCCCTCTTTGAAGACACCCCACGGGACCCTTCGACCGACTGCTACAGCAGTCCCTGAGTGCGGTACCAGTCGATGGTCTGACGCATCCCCTCGGCAAACGGAACCGCTGGTTGGTAGCCCAGTTCCCGCCGGGCCTTGGCGATCGAGAATCCCCGGTTCCAGCCCAAGAGCCGCAACTCGGTCTCGGTCTCGTCAGCCTCGTCATTGGGGCGCAGCCAGCGGGGAAACCGGGGAGCGAGACGGGCCCAGCCCAGGGGCAGGGCCGCGCGGGGTTCGGGATAGCCCGCCAGGGTACAGATCCTGTCGATGAATTCCCGCTGGGTGACCACCGGATCGTCGGTGATGTGATAGATCTGACCGGCGGCATGCGGTGAGGCAAGCGCGGCGAACACCGCGGTGACCAGATTGTCGACCCCCGTGTTGGACAGGGTCTGTGTTCCCGCACCAAGGAACCGGAACGACTGCTCACGCAGACGCCGCAGCAATTGCGGCAGCACCCAGCGTTCGCGGGGCCCGTAGATCAGTCCGGGTCGCAAGACCGTCACCGCCACCCCGTGCGCGGTCCCCCAGTCGAGCGCCAGCCCCTCGGCCTCCACCAGCGATTCCAGACAGTCACCCAGCCCCTGTTCGGCGGGCGAGACGGTTTCGTCGGTTCCATGGTGGTCGCGCAGCGCGTGGACTCCCAGAGAACTCAACAGTACGAACTGGCGAACACAGCCTTCCTGGGCCAGAGCATTCAAGAGCCGGCGCAGCCCCTCCACATGCAATTGCCGATAGTCGAGGGGCGAACCAATCCCCAACCGGGCGGCACAGTGCACGACTTGCGTGACCCCCGCGATGGCCGCCGACAGGGGATCGAAACTGGCCAGATCGGCGGTGACGACGGGAATGTCGAGGCGGCGCAGCCAGTCGGCCTCGGACGAGAGCCGCACCAGCCCGCGCAGTGGCAGGCCCAGAGCCTGGGCCCGCAGGCAGACCTGGCTGCCGACGCAGCCTGTGGCTCCAGTGATCAGCAGGGGTTGGGGAGTGAGGGAGGACATGCTTCGATTCTCGCGTTCTCCCCTGGGTTGGTCGAGGGAACCGGGGTGACGCGTTCTGCAGCAACTCTGTTGGAAAAAAATCCAGAATTGGTGTGGAGACGTGGCAGACTGCGGCGTTTCAGTCCGTGGCGGCGTGGCAGTGCCAGCCGGGTGACATGGTGGGAAATTCCCTGCACTCCGGTGGCTGTCCGCCTGTTGGGACGGGATCGCGGCGGCCCTCCCGGCACACTGGACGACAACTGTTTGTCTCCAGGGAATCACCTCAAGAGAGGAGCGGCATCATGGCCCAGAGTCTGTGGAGCAAGCGGCGCGTGGCGCGAACCTTGGCGGTGTGGGGGCTGGCGGCCCTGTGTGGCCTGGTCCAACCTGCCCTGGCCCATCACCGGGGTGGCGGAGGCGGCGGGGGAGGCGGGGGTGGAGGAGGCGGCGGAGGGGGTGGACGGGCCCAGGCTGGCGGAGGGGGCGGAGGGGGGCAGTGTGGCGGAGGCGGCGGGGGAGGGACTGCGACCGGCGGAACCACAACCGGGACAACCACCGGAGGGACGACAGCGGCCGTCAATTCAGGGACAGCCAATCTGGCCGCCTTTCAGGCCGCCAACGCCTACAACCCGAACGCCCTGGGGCAGAGCGTGATGCAGCAGGTCCGTCTGCAGCAGGCGGCCAATCAGCAACGTGCGCTCGCCCGCAGGGCCCAGTCGATTCAGCAGACGCACTTTGTCGCGAGTGTGCGGGCCCAGATGGCCCGCAGTGGCGATCCCGAGGCCATGTCCACCGCGTTCGATGGTGGCAGCGTCCGACCCTGGCTGCTGCAGCAGCGGCGGCAACAGGTCGAGGCGGTGCAGAATCGCCGCCGGGAAGCGCAGGAACTGCTGGCCCGCCATGGCGATCGATAGCGTGCCGCGACCCCCCAGATTCGGCTGACTGTGACCCGCGTTTCCGACCTCAACAGTCGGCGGCGCGGCACCGGCCCCTTGGCGGGCACCGCGCCCGCCGTTAGCCTGAAGTTCGTCGCGGGGGTTTTTGGCCTCCGTCAACCCTGCTCCGCCCCGGTCATCCCGGTGAGTTCGCAAGAGCTCGTCGACAGACGTCTGGTGGCTGGGTCAGAGACTGGACGCTGGGCCCGAGCCTGCGAACTGCCGCCGCGGTTCGCGACTCTCTCACAGCGTCTGGAGTTGGCGGTCTCCCTCCCTCGCGACGGGCTTCGGGTTGTGGGCATGTTCGCGGCTGGGAAACGCCAGCGGCGGCCCGGGGCCCGGTGAAACGTCTCTCTGGTCGCGGGATGGTTGCCTGGCATGACGCTGTCTTACGAATTCACCGCTCCCCGCCGCATCGTGTTTGGATCGGGCCGACGCCAAGATCTGGGGACCCTGGTGGCCCCGCTGGGGGAGCGGGTGTTTCTGCTGCCGGGCTCACGGGTGCTCGACCAAAACGGTGAACTGGGGGCCGCGATCGAACGCCTGCGGCAGGCCCGGCTCGACGTGATCCGACTCGAAACCGTCACCCGCGAGCCGACGGTGGCCGATGTCGACCGCGTGGTCGCCGAGATTCGCAGCCACGACCCGCGGCCCACCGACGTGCTGCTGGCGCTGGGAGGTGGCTCGGCAATCGACCTCGCCAAGGGGGCGGCCGCGGTGGTGGCCCATCCCGCAGCCGAGGGAGTCTCGTGCTTTCTGGAAGGATCGCAACACAAACGCGAGATCACCTGCGAGGTGATGCCCCTGGTGGCGGTCCCCACCACGGCGGGTACCGGATCGGAAGCGACGCGCAACGGCGTGATCTCGTCCCCCGAGCAGCGGGCCAAACGCAGCATCCGCAGTGAGCGGCTGCTGCCCCGGCTGGTGGTGGTCGATCCCGAGTTGGCGCTGTCGCTCCCCCCGGCGGTCACGGCGGCCACCGGCCTCGACGCCATCACGCAGCTCGTGGAAAGCTACATCTCCCGCCGGGCGACCCCCATGTCGCGGATGCTGGTGTTGCAGGGGCTGCCCGGTACCTGCGACGCCTTGCGCACCGCCTGCCGTGATGGCAGTCATCTGGCCTCGCGGGAAATTCTCGCGCAGGGGGCGCTGCTTTCGGGGCTGGCACTGGCGAATTCCGGATTGGGGCTGGCGCACGGGGTTGCCGCGGCCCTGGGGGTACATGCCGACGTCTCCCACGGTCTGGCGTGTGCCGTCATGCTGCCAGCCGCCCTGCGGTACAACCTCGACTGCAAGACCGACGATTTGGCGACGCTCTCGTGGCTGCTGCTGGGCCCGTCGGCGGAATCGCCCCGGCAGGCGGCGCAGCGGTTGATCGACACGCTCGAAATCCTGCTGTTGGAACTGCAGATTCCCCGCCAATTGCGCGACCTGGGGGTCCGCCACGAGCAACTCGCCGACCTGGTGCGCGATTCCCGCGGCAACAGCCTGGCCGGGAACCCGCGCGACGTCTCGGATGCCGAGCTGCGCGAAGTGCTGGAGACGGTCTGGTAGGCCGCTGGCGCGGAACGAGCCCAAGGTCTCACAGAACCCGGTTGGGTTTGGGCCCGGTTGGGTTTGGGCCCGGTTGGGTTTGGGCCCGGTTGGGTTTGGGCCCGGTTGTCGCTGTGGCCCGGCTGTCGCTGTGGCCCGGCTGTGCGGGCCCTGGTCCCTCACGGCACGGGGTGACGCCCGCTCGTCGTCTCCGGAGGGGGGCGTGACGCGCGGGGCGGTCGACTCAGACTTTCACTTCCCCCGCGTCGCGTTTCAGGGCCGCGGCGTATTTGTGACGGATGGGCTCGATCACCTCGTGGACGAAGCTGTCGACCTGTTGGGGGGCCCGTCCCACGTAGGCGTGCGGGTCGAGGGCCTGCGTGAGGTCGATCTGGGCGAATGCCGGGTCTTTCGCGAGCCGGGCCAGCAGATCGTTCTCGCGGCCAAACTGCTTCACTTCGCGTCCCGCCTCATGACTGGCCACGCGAATGCGTTCGTGCAGTTCCTGACGGTCTCCCCCCGCCGCCACCCCCGCCATCAAGAGGCTCTCGGTCGCCATGAAAGGCAACTCGGCCTGCAGTCGCCGGCGGATGACCTCGGGATACACCACCAGCCCTTCGACCACGTTGCGGTAGAGAATCAGAATTGCGTCGACACCCAAAAATGCCTGCGGCATCGCCAATCTGCGGTTGGCGCTGTCGTCGAGGGTTCGTTCCATCCACTGCGTGGCCATGGTCTGCTCGGCGTTGCCCGCGAGGTTCATCACAAACCGCGCCAGGGCGCACATCCGCTCGGAGCGCATCGGGTTGCGCTTGTAGGCCATGGCCGACGAGCCAATCTGCTTCGCCTCGAAGGGCTCCTCCAACTCTTTGTTGCTTTGCAGCAGCCGCATGTCGGTCCCCATCTTGTGGGCCGATTGGGCGATGCCACTAAGGACCGCCGAGACCTGGGAGTCGAGCTTGCGCGAGTAGGTCTGCCCCGTGACGGCAAAGGACTGGTCGAAGCCCATTTTGCGGGCCACCAGCCGGTCGAGCTCCTCCACCTTGGCATGGTTCCCTTCGAACAACTGCAGGAAGCTCGCCTGCGTCCCGGTCGTTCCCTTCGCTCCCCGGAAGCGCAGGGTGTCGAGCCGGTGTTCCAGCTCTTCGAGGTCGAGCACCAGGTCATAACACCAGAGAGTGGCCCGCTTGCCCACGGTGGTGGGCTGGGCCGGTTGCAGGTGGGTGTAGGCCAGGCAGGGCAGGTCGCGGTGCTGCGCGGCGAACTTGGCCAACTGGTCAATCACCCCCACCAGCCGGTCGCGGATCAGCCGCAGGCTCGACCGGAACAGAATCAGGTCGGTGTTGTCGGTCACGTAGCAACTGGTCGCCCCCCAGTGGATGATTCCCCGGGCGTCGGGGCATTGATCTCCATAGGCGTGGACGTGCGCCATCACGTCGTGCCGCAGTTCCCGCTCGTAGCGGTTGGCCGCGGCGAAATCGACGGTGTCCACCGCCTGCCGCAACTGCTCGATCTGGGCGGTGGTCACCGGCAGGCCCAACTCGTGTTCGGCCTCGGCCAGGGCGACCCACAGTTTCCGCCAGGTGGAGTGGATCGACTGGGGCGACCACAACCGGCTCATTTCAGACGAGGCGTAGCGGGTATTCAGCGGGTTCTGGTAGGTGTCGTGCGACATGCGCCAAGCGTTCAGACGCCCAGGTGAACCGGGCTGGAAACAAGAGGGAAAAAGGGGGGGGCGGAATGTTCCCCGGCCCAGAGCCCGGATATTATCGGGCCTCTCGGAAGAGACTGTAACGTTCCCCGTCCTCAAAGTCCCGCCCCGCGCGGCCTGCCGATCTCCCCATGACACCGCTGGCATCCCTCATTGCAACTGGTACCAAGCTCTGGCTCGACAGCATCGACCCCAACCTGGTGGTCTCCAACCGTCAGGCAGGTGCCACCGGGGCCACCTCCAACCCGATCATTGTGGCCGATCTCATCAAGACCGGCCGATTTGACTCCCAGTTGGCCAGCCTGATGCGGGAAGGGCTGAATGACCATGATGTCGCCTGGAAAGTGACCGATCAGTTGGTGCAGCAGGCTCAGCAGGTCTTCCTGCCGGTCTGGGAACAGACCCGCGGCAATGATGGCTACGTCAGCTTCGAACTCGATCCGCTGCTGGAAGATGCGAGTTGTCCGCTGTCGATCGCCGAGCGGGCCGCGCAGTACGTCGCCCTCGGCAAGCAGTGGGCCGCCGGGCATAAAAACCGCATGATCAAGGTCCCCGCAACCCCCGCCGGTCTGGCGGCCCTGACCGATCTGGCGGCCGCCGGGATCCCGCTCAATGTGACCCTCATCTTCAGTGAACGACAGTACAAAATTGCCCGAGAGGCGGTCTGGGCCGGGGCCCAGAAGCGGAACGATCTGGCGCATTTCAAGTCGGTCTACAGCATTTTTGTCAGCCGGATCGACGTCTACACCAAGCAGCAGGTTCCCCAACTCTCGGCTGCTGCCCAGGGGCTGGTGGGGTTGGTGAATGTGAAGCGGTTGTGGGCCGAGAATGAGCGCTTCTGGGCCGGTTTGAAGCTGCCCCTCAAGCAGGAGATTGTCTTCGCCAGCACGGGGACGAAGGACCCGGCCGAGCCGGCCGACAAGTACGTCGCCGCCCTCGCCGGTTCCGACATTCAGACCAATCCCCCCGCCACCAATGACGCCGTCCAGGCGATGGCCGGGAAAACCTACACCCGCGCGCTGGACCAGATGCCCCCGGCCGCCGTGTTGGCCGAGATCGACCGCGAGGTCGACTTCGAGAAGATGGAACAATTCCTGATGAACGAGGGATTGAAGAAGTTCGCCGATCCGCAGAAATCGCTGTTGCAGTTGATTTCGGCCAAGCGGAGCAGTCTGGCGGGCTGAAGGAAAGTCGCCGGGATGTTCCCGCAGGCCCCCCTCGACAGACCTCCCGGAGAGAAGTTCCCTTTAAGGCACTGGGGGGGCGGTCCAGCGGTCGTCCGGGGGGCGGGCCGGAGGTGCTGCTCGACGGAGGGGCCTGTCGAGACAGCCCAGCCTGCCGCGCACAGATTTCGTTCAAAAGATCGGAGAAAGGCCCTTCCAGCCAACGTTCACCCAACGGGGAACGTAGCAGAGTGGCCATCGACACGGGGTTGTTTCTCCACCTTCCCCACCCCGGCGGTGGATGAGGACCGAGGCCGGCGGTTACTTGTGATCGCCGGCCTCTTCGCATTCTGGAGGGTGCGACTTCGCGTTGGCTGGCGACAGTTGGTTGACACTGTGGTTTTGCGATCGTGATGTGGCGAGTTCCTGGACTTTGCCGACAAGGCGACCGCCGTGACAGGGAGTTTCTGATTGTGACCGCAGATACGGCGTCGCTCATTCCCACGCAGGAATCTCTCCCGGCCACGACTTCACCGGTTGCCTGGGAACTCTCCCGCACTCGGCGTTGGCTGTTCAACCTCGCCCTGGTCGGGTTGGTGCTGGCGGTCTATCTGCCCACCCTGCGGCATGGATTTGTCGATCTCGACGACTCGGTCTATGTGACGTTGAATCCGTATGTGAAAGGGTTGTCGGGCGAGAGTGTGGCGTGGGCCTGGTCGCCGTTGTCGACTCGCGCCTCGGCCAACTGGCATCCGCTGACCTGGATGTCGCTGCAGCTCGATGCGTCGCTGTTTGGGGGCTCGGCCGCGGGATTTCATGCGGTGAATCTGCTGCTGCATGCCGCCAACACCCTGCTGGTCTTCGCCTGCCTGCGCGGGTTGACCGGGGCGGTGTGGCGCAGTTTTCTGGTCGCGGCGCTGTTTGCCGTGCATCCTCTGCATGTCGAATCGGTGGCCTGGATCTCGGAACGAAAGGACGTGCTGTCGAGCTTCTTCGGGCTGGCCGCCCTGTGGATGTACATCCAGCATGTGTGCCGGAGGGAGCCGGGCTGGATGTTTCTGACAGGCGTCATGCTGCTGCTGAGCCTGCTGTCGAAGCAGATGCTGGTCACCTTTCCGTTTCTGTTGCTGCTGCTCGATTATTGGCCACTCGCTCGCGAAGCCAACCGGCCCGCCCGCAAGCGCTGGCGGTTCCTGGTGCGCGAGAAACTTCCCCTGTTTGTGCTGGTGCTGGTCTTCTGCGGGGTGGCGGTCTGGGCGCAGAGTGCAGGCCAGGCGGTGCAGACCCTGGGCAAGTTTCCGCTCTCCATTCGCCTGGGGAATGCGATCCTGGCCTACGGGATTTACCTGGCGCAGTTCTTCAACCCCACCCAGCTCGCGGTGTTTTATCCCCACCCCGGGTTTGATCTCCCGTGGCCGCGGGTGGCGGCGGCGGCGGCGGTGCTGGCGGGGGTGTCTTGGCTGGCCTGGACCCAGCGGGTCCGCCGTCCCTACCTGCTGACGGGCTGGTTGTGGTTCCTGGGGCTGTTGGTCCCCGTACTGGGGCTGGTGCAGGTGGGGGAACAGGCCCATGCCGATCGCTACATGTATCTGCCCCTCATCGGCCCGTGCCTCGCCCTGATCTGGCTGGCGGGGGAGGTGCCCCGCGCCTCGTCCCTCGCCCGTGGACTAACGGTCGCGGCGCTGGTCTTGATTGCGGGATTGGCCGTGCAGGCCCGCCGCCAGGTCGCCACCTGGCAAGACAGCCTGACGATGTTCGGCCGGGCCGTGCAGGTTTCGCCCCAGAGCGGCTTTTGTTGGAACAGTCTGGGGCTCTCTTACGAACGGCTGCGCGACCTTTCCCAGGCCGAGCGGTGTTACCGCCAGGCCTTGCAGGTCGACCCGCAGTCGATCACCGCCCGCTGCAATCTCGGGGCGCTGGTTCAGCGGCAGGGATCGGTCGAAGAGTCCCGCCGGTTGCTGGATGAGGCTCTGGAACTCGACCCGCGCAATTCCTCGGCCAACGAATTGCGGGCCAGTCTGTTTGTGGTTGAGGGAGACGCCGATCGCGCCCTCGAATTCTATCGCCGGGCCATCGAACTCAATCCCTACGACGCTTCGCCCCGCGAAAGTCTGGCCATGGTCTTGCGACAACTGGGCAAGCCCGAAGAGGCACTCGCGCAGTTGAAAGACTGGCAGAAACTCGATCCCCAGAATCCCCGGCTTTACAACAGTCTGGGAACCGTGCTGATCGACCTCGAAAAGCCCAGCGAGGGAGAAATGCAGTATCTCAAGGCCTTGCGACTCGACTCGAAGTACGCCACCGCCCGCAGCAACCTGGGAATTCTGAAGTACCGGCTGGGAGATTACGACTCCGCCGTCGACCAGTTTCGGTTGGCGAATCAGCTCGAACCGTCGAATCCCGGCATCGTCGAAAACCTGACCAGCGCCCTCATCGAGGCCGGGGTCAAGGCGGCCAAGGAAGACCGTTCACTCGATGCCAAGGCGTTGCTCGATGAGGCCATCGCGCTCAATCCCACCAACTTTTTCGCGCACCATCGCATGGGGCGCATCGCCGTCGACAAGGGATTCCGGGACGAGGCCCGCCGGCATTTCGAGGCGGCCCTGTCTCCCCAGATCGACCGCCGCAAGGTCCAACCCGGCGACCTCGCCATGTGTCATCACGACCTCGGCCTGATGTTGGCCGTGCAGGACCAGGTCGGCGAGGCGATCCCCCACTTCGAGGCGGCGCTCGAATTGGTCCCCGAGTTCACGCCGTCGGCCGTCGCACTCGAGCGGGCGCGGAGGATCCAGCAGGAAATGCGGGACGCGGAGGCGACAACCCCCCCAACCACTCCGTCGGCACCCCGCTGATGCCGCGGCGACGTCCCACCGCCGACTACACCCGCACAAACACCTGGCGGCGGTACATCCAGTACAGAATCAGCCACAACAACAGCAGCAGGACCGAGCCGCTGACCAGCGGAGCGTAAATGGCCCCCAGCTCGGCCGCTGTGGGGAGCGCCCCGGCAGCCTGCGCGCAACAGTCCCCCCCCCCGGCGGCGACCGCGCCTCCCGGGTGGCCTCGCTCGGCCACCCGGGTGGCGACGAGGTCGGCGCAGA
>JBKCTR010000813.1:0-4952 GCA_046318755.1 Planctomycetaceae bacterium | reverse complement strand
CCAACAGCACATGTATGACAAACTCCCGCCCCTGCCTGACCAACCGGTCGATCAGCAGTTGCGCCTGCTGCGAGTAGCGGTCATCTTCGACTAAGAACTCCTGGAACTCGTCTACAATCAACAGCACGCGGGGCATCACCTCGGCGGGAAACTGATTCCGAAAGGCGGCGATGTCCTGCACACCGGCCGTGCGGAAGCGGTCACCCCGGTCACGCAACACCCCATCCAGCCTCTCCAGCACACTCACGCCAAATTCCCGGTCACTCTCAATCGCGATGGCGCGGGCGTGGGGAAGCTGATGGGTGGCATAGGTCTTGAACTCGACCCCCTTCTTGAAGTCGATCAGGTAGAACTCGAGGTCCCGGGGAGAATACCGCAGGGCCAGATCGGTGATGATCACATTGAGCAGCGTCGACTTCCCCGAACCGGTCTTCCCTGCAATCAGTACATGCTGGCTGGTCCCCTTTCCCAGCGTGAGATACTGCAGCCGGGTGGCCCCAGCCCGCCCCAGAGGCACGCGCACCCCCGAACGGCTGTCTTCAGTCCAATAGTCTTTGACTGGTGGAGCGATGCGGCGGAAGGGAACCTCTACCCGTCGCAGATGGCGCGACAGTTCCCCCAACCGTCGCACCAGCGACACGACGGTCGCCGGGGCGGGAACGGGATCGGGACGCAGCTCGACTGCGGCTGGTCCCGATTGCCGCGAGACCCACTGGTTGTCGGACCACTCCCACACTTGCGACAGCTCCTCCAGCGACTGGAGATCGAAACCATGTGGCTTGGGAAGGCGGGTGTCGCAGGCCAGCAGCGTCGCCACCCCGCAGCGGGCCCCCTTCGAGACAATGCTCAACAGTCGCTGCAGAGAACGCTCGCCAAACCCCGCGGGCAAACCGGCAATCACCAGCACGCGGTACGGTTCGGCCACCTCCCCCGCCTGACGGTTGTACTCCTCAATTGAAGCGAACTCATCCCGCAGGTACTTCTGGAAGACCGTCTCCATGTGCTCGGTCAGCTTGGCCAACTGAGTCTCCAACTGCGTCGGCTCGGTCCAGATCCGGTGGGTGATCAACAGCTCGTCATGATCGGCGAGGTTCATGAACGCGGCGAAGTTCTCCCCCAGTCCCACCGGATCGAACACAGTGAACCGCACCGATCCGGGAGGGAGCGCGGCCAGAATCCGCAACATGGTCAATTGCAGCACCGAAATCGCCGATCGGAAACCCACCCCCTCCCCTTTCAGCAGCAGGGCCGGTCCCCCCGGGAAGTTCCAGATCGCCGGCCAGCGCACCTCGTGGGCCGAGCCAGAGGGCGATTCGAGCACCGGGGTTCCCCCGGGCCAGTCCGCCAGCCGCACGAGCGACTCGCCCAACCGGAGCCCGTCGACCGGTGGATCGACCGGCGGCTGCCAGGCGGGGTCGAGCACCCGTTCGAGGTCGGCTCCCCGCGGCGGATGCTGGTGCTCCCAACCCCGGATGATTCCCTGCAAATCCTCGTGGGTCTTTTGCCAGGTGGCCTGCGCGAGGTCGCGGACCTGCCCCAACCGCTGCAGGGCCGAAGACTGGCCGCTCTCGAATTGGCTCTTCAGTTGGCGGACCGCCTCTTCGTGCTGCCGGCGGACCAGGGCGGTGTCGCGCCGACAAGCCGCCTCGGCTGTCAGCAACGCAGCGTTCTGCCGCTCGACCGCCTGCTGCCTCCCCTGGTCGCGCTGCTGGGTCGCCCGGGCCAGTTCGACGGCGTGGCGCCGGGTACATTCGGCCACCGCCTGGTCCCGTTCCGCCGTGAACTTTCGCAGGCTCTTCGCACGTCGTTCTTCCAAAGCAGCCGCCTGCGCCTGGGCCTGCGTTCCCGCCGCGGCCAGTTCACGATCGGTCAGCTTCTGCCAGGCGGTCCAAGCCGCCGCGGCGTTGACCCGCGCCTGCTGCACCCGCTCGGCTGCGTGCGCCACTGTCTGCTGTGCCGTGAACCAGACACACATCCAAAACAACAGCGTGAAAGCCACCGCCCCACCGGCGATGATGGCGGCGAACTCGGTCCCCCGCGCCAATCCCGCCGAGATCCAGTGGGGATCCACCAGAAACCAACCCGCGGCAAACGCCCCTCCCAGCACCAGCAGCGACAGCAGCCAGGGGCGAAACCCCACCAGCAATTTCGGCACCGCCTCCCGTTCCAATTGCGAACAGGCCGCCGTGGCGGTCTGCAGGCTGTCGTTCACCAGGGCCGCGAGAGAGTCTTTATCTTTGGGCAACGCCACGGCGGGAGGGGGCTCGTCGAGGCGTCCGCGCCGGGCCTCGACCAACGCGGTCAGTCGCGTCACGGTGGTGGCCAGTTCCTGGTCGGCCTGCTGCAGGTTGCCGCGGGTCTGCCCAGCCAGTTGCTCGAGCCGTTCGTACTGCGCGAGGGGATTTTCGGACGAATCCTCCGCCGTCACTGAACTGAGCAGCCAGCTATTTTCTTGATATTTTCCCTCGGCCCGCTGCTGTTCGGCGTCGAGACGCGCCGCGAGCGTCGCCTCGGCATCGGCGAATTCGGCATCGAGCTGGGCCTGGGTGTCGGCCAACTGCGCGTCGAGTTCGTTGCGGGTGCCCTCGAGCGTGGCCTCCCGTTCGGCAATCCGTTTGTGCAGTTCGTCGGACAGTTCCTGCAGACGATGCTGGAATCGCCACTGGGCCTGGCGATCGGTCGTGGCGTCGAGGTGGGCCAGTTCCTGCTCCAGCCGCTGGCGATCGGCAATGCCCCGCTGCAGCCGGGCCACCACCGCCTGGGAAAGTCCCGGGACCTCGGAAGGCGCGGCTTCTCGGGAGGTGCCGTCCCCTTCGGATTCAGCGCCAGGGCTCACAATCTCGCTCCGCCTGCTTGAGGACATCGGACAATCGCTGGATGGCAGTGTATGCCTGGGAGAATTCCAGGGCGATGGGACGGAGGAATTCCTGTTCAAAATGTCGGCTGTTGGCATCGCGCCACTCCTCACGTGTTTCGGACCACACGGCCTGAAGTTTCTCGAGAGCGTCCTGCAGTTGACCAATTCCCCCGCTCAAATCACCCTGGCTCATGCATCGCCCCCCTCTTGGAATCCGCTCTGTTGGTCTGACGATCGGGGCCGGTCTCGTGCCCGGCCCCTTCTGCCGCGGTCGTCGCCCCATGAGAAGCATTGGAATCGGGCACTCCCCCCCGCTCCGTGTCTGCGGCCCTGTCCCCCGCGACATGTCGAACTTCGGTCGTTGGCCGGTCCTGCGGTAATTCGGCAGCGGTTGACTGGCCCTCGGGTTCCCACCCCACGGTTTTCGGTCCCTCCATTTCGCCCGGAGTGACGAACACGGGCGCGGTCTGTGCGGGCGGGGGGGCCAATTCGGTGTATTTCTCCAACGCCCTCAGGGTCCGGTCGAGCAGGGCCACGCCGCGGGGAATCTGCACTCCCAGCCCATCCCGCAGCCGGTTGAGCTGTCCGCGGTATTCCTCGACCTCTTCGCGCACCACCCGCGCCCAGCGGCGGACCTTCTCGGTCTTTTCCTCGGCCATGGCCAGGCGGTCTTTGGCGAATCGCAGGTTGTCTTTTTCTTCGATGCACGCGGGACGGAAGTCTTTGGTCTTGCGCATCATCGCGGTGTCGAGAGCCGAGCGGGCCCGGCTGATCTTCTCGTGGCATCGCAGCACCTCCAGCCGCCAGAAGGTAGCGGTGTCGGCCTCGAGCCAATGCAGGAACTTCTGGGCCTGCCGCTCGAGCTGGTCCAGCGTGTTGGTCGACTCTTCCTCAAACTGGATGAGAGCCACGCGGAACCGGGCAATGGCCGCGACCGATTCGACATTGGCAAATTCCGACATGGGTCACACCTCGGGCAGGATGTCGGGGAAGGGAGAGAGACGGCCAAGGGCCGCCGGCACAGCGTGACGAGGGGTCAGCGCTGCTGCAGGTATTCGTCGATGCGTTCGGCCTTGCGCAACAGGAAGGGAATGTACTGATTATTGGCCTCGATAAACCGGGCTATCCCCTGGAGATTGCGACGGAATTCCTCGGTGAACCGCTGGTTTTCCTGATCGCGCCAAGTGGCACTGAGCGACTCGAGCTGCCCCGACAGGCTGGCCAACTGGTCAGCCAGCCCCGAGTTAAACTTCTTCAGGCCGAGGGCGAAACGCCGTAGTTCCTCGGGATTGACAATCGCCTGTGATGACATGACCGGCCTGACCTTGCGAACGGGGTGCAAAGGAACACAGTGGCACACCGGCCCGGCGGAGGTGATCTCCCGAAACGGCCCCCGACCGTTGGCCGATGTCACTGCTTCCTGACACAGTAACGTCCGCGAGGCGAAAAGCTCCACGCCGGGGGCCGCTCCCTGCCACTCGCACTCTGCGATCAGGGCGCACATCACAAGGTTTCATCGCAATTCAGCCAATCCGATCCGTCGGTTGAGAATCCGCCGGGCCCGACACCAGCCGGTGCACAAGTGACGCTGGCCGATCTCTGCGATGGGGTTTCCCGTGCGACGGGACTTATGATCGGTTTCCAACCTGTCGGTGAATCGACATGGCTTTGCGGTCGGCCTCGTACCAGAATCCCCGGCAGCAATTCTTTGAACACCGCGGTCTGCACGGACGCTGGTCCGCGACGTGCTGTTGGCGGCGCGAAATCGCACTTGGGTGTTCGACAAGCTGGAAGCTCGTCGCCACGTCGTGGAGTAGGCTTTCAGCCTGCTGGGAGGAGACGTGGTTGGCGGAGCGAGCGTCGATCGAAGCCGCCTGTGGCGCGCGGGGACGTGAGACCGCGTGGTTCTGGGGGGCGTACGATCGGTTAACAACCTGTCGGTGAATCGACGTGGCTTTGCGGTTGGTCTGTTCCCCGAATGCCCCACAGCAATTGGTTGAACACCGCGTCTTGTACGGACGCTGGGCCGCGTCGTGCTGTTGGCGGTGCAGTACCACACTGGGGGGGTGAACAGGTTAAAAACCTATTCTACGGA
>JBKCTR010000812.1:0-3201 GCA_046318755.1 Planctomycetaceae bacterium | reverse complement strand
TCCCAAGACACCGCGCAATCGGGTCTGTTGCAGGCGGTTCTGGAAGATCAGTTGAGCACTATCGGGATCCAGACCGGGATGTCTGCGACGTGCGGTCCGAATGTTGACCAGCGCCACTCCACAGGGAAGAGTCGCCAGTTCCTGGTAGACCGCCTGGCGGCGCGCCTCATCGAGTTCGGCCCCCTCGCGGGCCGGCTCGATCGAGATTTCACCCGCAGTTTGCGGAATCCATTCCGAAATGCGGGCGAGATGCTCCAGACCACGGGGCTTGAGCTCGGCCGTGCCTGGAACGAAGTCGTATTCGTACAGCGCCATCCGAGCGAGGCGGCCATTCAGTTTCTGCTGCTCGCGATGATACTGCACCGAGGCTCCGAGCGGTGGCTTTAGGAACTCACTGGGATAGCCCCACATTTTGTCCCGCCATTTGGCCCGATGCTGCTCCCGCCGTTGCTGAAAGCGGCTGAGCTGGGGTTCGCACTCGGGCTCGTAGGCAGACTGAGGGACCTGGGGCTCGGCCGTGGCCCCAACCACGGACCGGGCCGGCTCGGCGTCCGGAATCGGTTCGGTCAGATTCAGGGCCGGGGGAGACATCGGAGCGGGTGGCACGAGATCCTGGGCCCACACGGGAGGCTGCACCACCCCCAGACTTGCCAAAAGCACGCTGCCCGTCCAGAGAATCGGAATTGGTCGCAACATGACGTCGGTCCGTGGAGGTTGAGGTTTACTGGGAGAATCCATGAGGGCCGTGGACGTATTCGCACTCAATCAGCAGGCGGCGCTGACATCCCCAGGGGTCGTCGGCCTGCAGGGTGGAACGGTATTCGGCATGACCCGTGTGCCCCTCGATTCGATTCAAGAGGTAGAACTCGAGATCATTCGGCTCATAGACCTCGGTTCCGGGGAGGTGTCCCACCTGATCCGGTGACATCGCCTGCACGAGGTGAGGCGTCACGAGGACCAGCAGTTCCTTCTCCACCCGCTGCCCGGTCGTGTTGCTGAAAAATGGGCCGATGTAGGGAAGATCGCCCAAGCCGGGAATCCGATTGGTCGTTCCCTCCAGCGCGACCTGCATCAAACCGGCAATGGCCAACGTCTGCCCCTCACGCATCTCGACCGTGGTGTGCGACTGGCGGGTGTTCAAGCCTGGAACCCGGACGCCCGAAACCTCGGTTCCCAGCGAGTAGTCAATCGAACTGACTCCGGGATCCACTTCCATCCGGATCACCTCTCCGTCGATGACGTACGGGACGAACGACAGAGAGACGCCGTAGGGCTTGTATTCGATGGTGACCGTCGCCGGCCCACCTCCCGCACCCGATTGTGGAACGGGGACTGGAAACTGTCCCCCCGCGAGGAAGTCGGCTCGATGCCCATGCATCGCCACCAGGTTGGGCTCCGCCAGAACCGTGAAGACCTGGTTGCGCCTCAGGGCACTGATGAAGGCGTGAAAACCCGCTCCCTCGAAAATCCCGAAGGCGGTCGTGGCGTCGGCCGACTTGGTGGCGATGTTGCCCAGCAATCCCGCGACAGTGGCATTGCTGGACGCCTCCGTGAGGTTGGTCATCCGTGTCCCCACGAAATTGCCAGATCCTTCAAACAGCAGGTCGGCCCCGATCTGCCGATAGGCGGTGCGGTTGAGCTCGGCGATCTGCACATGCAACATCACCTGCTGTGGCCCCGGAATCCGCATGAGGTTGATGATCTCCACCTCGACGGCCCCCGCGGTGTAGGGGCGGCCCGGTTGCGGGAGGACGATTTGTTCCACAGCCTGATCCGGATCGCCCTGCGCTCCATTGGGATCGCCCGCCGAGTTGCCGGCGGCATCCTGGGGATTCACCTGGGGCTGTGGGGGGGCGTTGGGATTTCCTTGGTTTGCCGCGTTCCCCAACCCGGTTTGGCTTCGCAGGCCCGCCCGGGGATCGACTGTGATGGTTGCCGAAATGGCCTTTTTGAGGACCCGGGAAATCTGGTCCAGTTGCTGCGTATCTCGCGCCTCACCTTCCACAATCAGGTTGGGGCCGAGATGGGCCAGGCGGATGTGCGCGTCGGGGAACAACTGGGCCAGTTTGGCTTCGAGTAGCCGCAGATCCATTTCGACATGGATCTCGTAGCTGTACTCCTCGCCTGTTCCGGAACTGACGGTGAGGTCGGTGATTCCGATGCGTCGCCCCAGCACCCGGATCTGACGGGATCCAATCACAACCACATCGGCCACCAGCGGATCGCTCACCGAAACGGAGGGAGGCGCCGCATCACCGGTCGGCCACTGCAGATCTTTCCCCAGGGTCAGGGTCCGCCCCTGTCCCACCACGATGGAAATTGCGGCGTCGCTCCGGGAAATCCGATCGATGAAGGAAGACGCCTTCTGATGCCGGAGCGAAGTGCTCTCCAGCCGCGAGGGAACCTGGGGCGTAATTGTCGGAAGCCCCGCGGGTGGTGGTTCGGCAGCCGGGGAGAGGGAAGTCGCCAAGGCCAGACAGCCTGCGAGACAACGCAGGATCCGACGACTTTTTCTGAGACTCGACGTCAGGGGACCAGGAGTTGTCATGGGGGATCGGTCTGATCGAACAGGGGCAACAGGCCATTGAGCGGGACAGCCACTCGGTGGGGGGAAGATTTCCTCCTCCCAGTCCCATTCATCGGCATTTCGGGATCGACCAGTACGTTCGGAGCAACCGGTCTTCGCGGAATTCAACGATCGTCCCGACTGGAATGCGCAACACGCAGTCTGCCCACTCTTGGCAATGCTGGTAAGTGGCGGGGAATCCCCTCACACGCCGATGCACAGTCAGTCAGAAGTGAACATACAATCATTTTCCCGAGATCAACGCCACCATTGGTCTCTATTCGAGCGGTCCAAGGGAGCGCAAAACGACTGGGCCGTCCACGGCACGGCCTGCCACGCGACTGACTCAGCGAGGTTGGCCCTGCATAGCCAACCCTTGAATCTCAGCCGCCAATTCCTGAATGCGACGGCTGAACTTGCTTGTCGCAGCGGTGAGCACCGCAGGTTCGCCATTGTTGATTGACCGAAGGACCAATTTGCTGTCTTCCGGAATCTGCGTCTGCACCTTCATTCGCAGGGCATCTTCGACCTGCGAAACGGGGATCTCACCAGACTGTCCGCAACGGTTCGCCACAATTCGGATTTTGGACTGGACCACGTTCCCGTTCATTAGGAAGTCGAGCAGTAGTTTGGTT
>JBKCTR010000811.1:0-2097 GCA_046318755.1 Planctomycetaceae bacterium | reverse complement strand
GCTGGATGCCGTGAGCCAGACCACGGGTATTGCCGAGAAGTTCAACGGCTGGCCCGAGGGGATTCGGGCCATCCAGGTGTGGGACAACCGCATGCCGTCTTACTTCTTCCGGATCTTCGGCCGTCCGGTGCGGGCCACGGTCTGCGAGTGCGAGCGGAGCAACGAGCCGAGCATTTCGCAGGCGCTGCACCTGATGAATTCGCCCGAGATCCACGAGAAGCTGACCCACCGACGCGGACAAGCCCGACGGTTGGCACTCGGGCAACTGCCTCCCGACCAGGTCGCGGCGGAACTTTACCTGGCGACACTGTCGCGGCTGCCCACCGAGGCGGAACGCCCGCTGATTGACGAAACCTTCGCCGTCCATGGCAGCGACCGCCAGGCCGCGGTCGAAGACCTGCTGTGGGCCCTGCTGAACACCAAGGAATTCCTGTACAACCACTGACAGTCCCGGCACAACCGGCAGCGTGCTCAGACCGGGTCTTGGCCGCAGCCGATTTCCTTCTCAGGACTGTTTCCCGACTCACTCTTTTGCCCGAGCCCCGACCATGTTGAATCTGAGCCTCCCGGGAACCGGATCGCGGTTTTGTGACGGATTGTCGCGGCGGAACATGCTGCGGGTGGGAAGCACCGGGCTGTTTACTGGGCTGGGGTTGCCCCAGTTGCTGGCAGCCGACGAGACCGCCACCGGGCGGCTGGCGCGGGCCAAGGCGTGCATCTTCATCTTCCTGGAAGGGGGGCCGCCGCAGCAGGACATGTGGGACCCCAAGCCCGAGGCCCCGGCGGAGATTCGCGGGCCGTTCGCGACCATTCCCACCTCGGTCCCCGGCACCTTCTTCACCGAGCACTGTGCGAACTGTGCGAAGATCGCCCACAAGTTCACGGTGGTGCGCAGCCACAGCCATGCCGACAACGGTCACATGACCGGCTATTACTACGTGATGACCGGCCGGAAGCCGACCTTCCCCGATGGCGAACACCCCATTCCCACCAACGAGTTGTATCCCTCGCTCGGTTCGTGGGTCGCGCGGGAACTGGGACCTCGCGGTCGGGTCCCGGCGTACATCAACATGCCGCACCCGATGTCGGCCGGAGGCCCGGGATTTCTGGGAGCCGAGTATGCTCCGTTTGTGATCGAGGCCGACCCCAGCCAGCCCGAGTTCGAGGTCAAAGACCTGTCGGCGGTGACGGGGTTGTCGAGCCTGCGGCTGGCGCAGCGGCAGAAGCTGCTGGCCGGCCTGGAACAAAACCGCGCCCGCGGGGGCCGGGCGGCGGCAATGGCGACGTACTACCAGAAGGCCAACGCCCTGATGCAGTCTCCCGAGGCGCGGGAGGCGTTTCGCATTCAGGCCGAGCCGGTCGAGCTGCGGGAATCGTACGGCATGACGCAGATTGGCCAATGCAGCCTGCTGGCCCGCCGGCTGGTCGAGGCCGGTTGCCGGTTCGTGGGGATCGACGCCCCCGGCTGGGACGTGCACTTCAATTGCTTCCCCAGCCTCAAGGAAGACCTCATTCCCCCGGCCGACAAGGCGTTTGCCGCGTTGATCACCGATCTCGAGCAGCGGGGTCTCTTGAACGACACCCTGGTGGTGATGATGGGAGAGATGGGGCGGACCCCCCGGGTGAATGCCCAGGCGGGGCGCGACCATTGGTCGATGGCGCAGTCGATCTTGTTTGCGGGGGGCGGGGTGAAGCCCGGGCAGATCATCGGGGCAACCGACGCCCAGGCGGCCGCCCCCACCGGCGACCCGATCAGCGTGGCCGATCTGCTGAAGACGGTCCACACAATCCTGGGGATCGATTCGGACAAGGAATACCCCGATCCGCTCGGTCGCCCAGTCCCGCTCGTGGGAAGTGGCCGGGTCATTCCCGGCTTGTTGGCCTGCTCACAGCGCGCCGCCACGGCGGGTCATCCGCGCGGCGAAGATGGCTTTGTTCGCCGCATCAAGTCGCTTCAGTCGCCTGGCCCGCAAGGTCCCGAGTACGGTCCCGCTGCGGAAGACCGAAGGTCTCACTTGGCGGTTGATTGGGTTGCCGCCATGATGCTGTTGGTCGTCGCGCTTCCGAGTCCCCGTCTTCCCGTCCCGGCCTTTCCCT
>JBKCTR010000810.1:0-9220 GCA_046318755.1 Planctomycetaceae bacterium | reverse complement strand
CCGCGACGATCCCGGATTGCCGGGAGATGGGGGCTACTGGCTGCATGCCCACCGGCTCTCGTTGGTCCATCCGACCGACGGAGACCGGCGGGAATTTGTGGCTCCCCCCCCGCGGATCCTGCTGACGGAGGGAGAATTGTGTGTGGGAGGGGATTAAACCGGTTGGGGTTGCCGTCGGAAAACACCGGGGGGGTTACCCCGGTTTCCCCACCCGGTCAGGATTGAGCGGCCGAGGTCGAGTGGCCCCGTTTGGGCGGGGGCGTCTCCCGGTGGAGGATTGTCGATCGCAGTGTTCCGGAGGGAGGGGGATCTTGGCAGACTCGGCAGCGACGGATCGCAGATCGCGCCGGCCCGCGCTGCTCATGCGATGACTTCCTCAACCACATTGCCCTCGACATCGGTCAAGCGGAAGTCGCGGCCGCTGAAGCGGAATGTGAGCCGGGTGTGGTCGAGACCCATCAGACGCAGGATGGTGGCGTGCAGATCGTGGACACTCACCCGGTCTTCGACCGCCTTGTGGCCGATCTCGTCGGTCTGACCATACAGTGTTCCTCCGCGGACCCCGCCCCCCGCCAGCCAGTACGTGAACGCGTGGGGGTTGTGGTCGCGACCGGTGCCCCCCTTCTGCACGATCGGCAGGCGGCCGAATTCGCCGCCCCAGATCACGAGGGTTGAATCGAGCAGTCCACGGGCTTCGAGGTCGGCCAGGAGACCCGCGATGGGCTGGTCGGTCTCGGCGGCGAAGCCCCGGTGGTTCTTCTGGATGTCGGAGTGACCATCCCAGCTCAGTTCGTTGTCCATACCGCCGCTGTAGATCTGCACGAACCGCACGCCCCGTTCGACCATTCGCCGTGCGATGAGGCATTGGCGGGCGAAGTGGGTGCACTTCGAGTTGTCGAGCCCATACAGAGCCTGGGTGGCCTGCGATTCCGCCCCCACGTCAATGGCGTCGGGTGCGGCCATCTGCATGCGGTAGGCGAGTTCGAACGATTCGATGCGCGCGGCCAGTTCCGAGTCGGCGGGCCGCTCGGCCAATTGACGGCGGTTGATGGCCCGCACCAGGTCGAGTTGCGATCGCTGCTGACGGTCGGACTGGCCGGTTGGCCGCAAGAGATCATCCAGCGGTGCACCCTGCGCTTTGAGGGCGGTCCCCTGGAAGACGCCAGGCAGAAACCCCGCCCCCCAGTTTTGTGCATGCCCCTTGGGGATGCCCCGCCCCAGAGTGTCGTACATCACCACGAAGGCGGGCAGGTTCTGAGTTTCGGTTCCCAGTCCATACGTGACCCAACTGCCGACACACGGAAACCCCATCCGGGCGAAACCGGTGTTGATCTTGAACAGGGCGGGAGAGTGGTTGTTCGAGTCGGTATGACAGGAGTACAGAAACGCCATCTTGTCGACGTGACGCGCCATGTGGGGGAAGATCTCCGAGACCCACGCGCCGCTTTCCCCATGCCTCTCAAATTGAAAAGGCGATTTCATCACTGGCCCGACATTTTCGGTGAAGAACCCCGTGTTCTTGTCGAACCCCTCAAGTTCCCGGCCGTCGCGATTCGCCAATTCCGGCTTGTAGTCCCAGGTGTCGACCTGGCTTGGGCCGCCATTCATGAACAGCCAGATCACCGACTTGGCGCGGACGGGGAAATGCGGCTCCCGACTGGCCAACGGGCTGATCGACTCTCCCCCCGCCACTGGCGAGATAAGGCCCCGCTCCGCCAGCAGTCCCGACAACGCCAGCAAGCCGGCCCCCTGGCCGGTACGGGCCAAAAAGTCGCGGCGGGAACCACCGCAGAGATTGGGTTCGGCAAACGCGGTCGGGGGGAGCATGGTCAATGCGTCTCGGGAGGAAGCGGATGCGGCGGCCGGGCGACAAGCCTAGTCGATGTAGATGAACTCATTCAGGCAGAACAATGCCTGGCAGTAGTCGGCCAGGGCCTGTCGACGGGACTCGGGTGTGACCGGACTGGCGTACGAACCCGCCTGGTTCAGGACGAATTCGACGCCTTCGGCAAGTTCGGTCGCACTCGGTGAGCGGCCAACTGCGGTGCGCCAAGCGTCTTGGAGACGGCGGTCTTCGGCCGCGGGATGAGCAGCCAGCAGTCGATCGGCCATCGCGAGTGCCGCGGCCCGCGACTGCGGATTGTTCATCAGCAGCAGGGCCTGGGGAGCGACCGTGGTCGAGGGGCGTTCACCCACGCTCGACAGGGCATCGGGGGCGTCGAAGGCCTGCAGTGCGGGAATCAATCGACTCCGTTTCACGGTGAAGTAAATGCTGCGCCGCCGACTCGACTCATCCAGAGTGCCCGGGCCCAGGAGTTGGGGGTCGAGCAGACCCGAAACCGACAGCAGGCTGTCACGGATCGCCTCGGCCTCCAGCCGTTGTGCCGCGTGGCGCCACAACAGGAGGTTCTCCCGGTCTTCCGCCCCCTTCTGAGGATCGAGCGCCGAAGATTGCCGCCAGGTGGCACTGTCGAGAATGAGCCGCTGGATGGGCTTCAAATGCCAGTCGTGGGCGATCAGCTGACCGGCGAGCCAATCCAGCAGCTCGGGGTGGGTCGGAGGGCTCCCCCGCACGCCAAAGTCATTGGGGGTCGACACCAGGCCACGCCCGAAATGATGCTGCCAGAGTCGGTTGACAATCACCCGGGCCAACAAGGCCCCCGCCCCCTGTTCGGTGTCGGTCAGCCAGGCACCCAACGCAGCCCGGCGATGACTGGTGCGCGACCCTTCGGGCGCGGGGCGCAGCCACCGTTCCAGTGGTTCGTCGGGTGGCGTGAGGACTTGCAGGAAACCTGTCGTTGCCACGGCGAGTTTGAGATTCGGGTCGCCGCGCTTGAGGAAGTGGGTCTGCTCGAGGAAATCGCCTCCCTGGGTGTGCAGCCGCAGGGCGGGGAGACCTTCACTGCTGATCAACGATTTCTGCCAACGTGGCTGCGGTTCCCGCGAGGTGTGATCCGCAACGGCCTGGTGCAACTGGCGCCATTCCTCGTCGTGTTGGCTGCCATACCAGGCCAGCAATCGCTGTTGCTGTTCGGATGTGCGCTTGGTGGCGGGCAGTGCGCGGGCGGTCAAGATCTGCGCGGGCAGCCCCTCGGTCGACAGTTCGGGAGGCTCTGGGGCCGTCGACAGGGCCAAACGGGTCCGACCGAAATTGTGCCGGTCGTTGCCCCGGAACCGCAACTGGATCGTCAACCGGCTTCCCTGGGGGAAGCCGATGGGCTCGGCGAAGCGGAAAGCCGCGGCGTGGTTTTTGCCAAACTCCGGATCAATCGCCCAGCCCGAGCGATCGTCTCCATCAATGGCCGCCGCGATGGGAAGGCCCTTCTGTTCAAACGTGGCGCGTGGATCAACCAGCGGCACCACCTGCGATTTGGCGGGATCATCGAGCGGTGCGATGGACACCTTCAGGTCGGTCAGATCGAAGTTTCCATTGTCGGCACGACCGGGACCGCCGCGCACCAGCGACGGCTGGGTCAGCGCTTCGATCCGCAGGTGCCGCAGGTCGGTCAGAGAAGTCTGGATGACCAAGGTGTAAAGGTCGAACTGGGGATTGATTCCCGTCGCGAGCAGGGAGGCATCGGGTTGCAGCGTGAGGGTGGCCCCCCCCTCGGACTTGGTTTCGACAGGTTCCACGAGCAGCCAGGGAAAGTCGGCGGTGTGGAGGGGGTTGTCCTGTTCCCAGGCAGCGAGGCGCGACGGCAAGACCGTCTCTTCATGATGTCGGAGTGCCGCCACTAGGGGTTGGTGGGCCTGAGCATGCGCCGCCCGGGCGGCGGCGGTGGCCTCGCGGTCGATTTCGAGGTCGACCTCGGACCGCACGGTGGTTGTGAAGGCCGCCACCAGTCGGTAGTAGTCGCGCTGTGGGATGGCGTCGAATTTGTGATCGTGGCAGCGGGCGCAACCGACGGAGAGGCCCAGCATCGACAGGCCGAGGGTGTTGACGATGTCGTCCAGTTCATCGTAGCGATGTTTTTCGACCTCATTCTTGGTGATCTGGGTGCTGTGGACACCCGCCGCCAGGAACCCGGTCGCCATCATGGCAAGATTCTCGTTCGGGGCCAGTTCATCGCCGGCCACCTGCCACTTCACGAACGTATTGAAGGGGAGGTCGCGATTGAACGCCTCGATGACAAAATCGCGGTAGGTGAAGGCGGTGGGTCGATCGTAGTCGTGCTCGAAACCGTGGCTCTCTCCGAAACGCGCGAGATCGAGCCAATGTCGGGCCCACCGCTCGCCGTAATGGGGGCTGGCCAGCAGCGTGTCGATGGCAGTGGAGAGCTGCGAGTCCGAGCCCTGGGATTCGGCCGCCACCACCTGGTCGATGATCGGGGGGAGACCAGTCAACGAGAAGTGGGCCCGTCTCAAGAGAACCGCCGTGGTTGCCCGGGGGTTGGGGCTCAGCCTGGCCGCTTCGAGCCGCGCCAAGACGAATCGGTCAATCGGGTTCCGGCACCAGGCTGCGTCACGCACTTCGGGGGGGCTGGACTGCGACAGGGGCTGAAAGGCCCAAAATTTCCGTGATTCGGGGAGGATCTTGCGGGTTGTGGGGTCATCGGCTGGGGGCGATTTGTCGGTCAGTGGGGCTTCGTAGGGGGCCCCCAGATCGATCCACCGGGCGATCTGCTGAATCTCGGCTTCCGAGAGTTTTTCTCCCTTCAGCGGCATCCCCGGTTGAACCGCGTGGGTGATGCGCTGGAACAACCGGCTGTCCCGGGACTTGCCTGCTTCAATGGCCGGGCCGGAAGCCCCGCCCTCGAGCAGACCCTGGCGGGAATTGAGGCTGAAATCGGCCTCTGTGCGGTCTCCACCATGGCAGGTCAGGCACTTGTGAGCGAGCAGCGGACGAATCTGATCGCGGAACAGTTGCAACGCTTCGGCGGGCGGTTCCGCCGGCTGCGCTTGGGCGATTCCGGATGATGCCCCCCCCCAGGGCAGTCCCCAAACCAGGGCCAGGCCCAGGGCCAGTTGGCAAAGTCGGAAGTCGCCGGAAGCGATCTCGTGGCTGTTGCGGGGAGAACGAACAGGCATGGCAAACCGGATCTGAGGTGCAGGCCGGGAAAACCGGCGGAGACATAGGTCCTAACATAAGAAGGGTTTCCAGCGAACGGCAAGCGGTTCGGTGGGAAACCGGGGGTGTTGCTTGTTTCACTCTGTTGGGTCGGCTAATCTGCGATCCGCCCCTCCCCAGGATGACCAGATCAAGCTGCGCCCGACCATCCTGCGGTGATTCCTGGAGACGTTTTAACCATGACGACGGCCCGACTGACACTCAACGGCAAGGATTACGAGTTTCCGACACTGGTCGGCACGGAGGCCGAACTGGGGATCGACATCTCGGCGCTGCGGGCACAGTCGGGGGCCATCACGTTCGATCCCGGGTTGGGCAACACGGGATTGTGCAAGAGCGCGATCACGTTCATTGATGGCGAGGCTGGGATTCTGCGGTATCGGGGTTACCCGATCGAGCAGTTGGCCGAGTCGGCTGCGTTCTCTGAGGTCGCGTACCTGCTGATCTATGGAGAACTGCCCAACAAGACGCAACTGGCCGAATGGCGACACCGGCTGACGTCGCACAGCATGATCCACGAAGACCTGAAGAAGTTCTTCGAAGGGTTCCCCCCCACGGCACATCCCATGGCGATTCTGTCGGCCATGGTCTCTTGCCTGTCGACTTACTATCCGGAGTCTCCGCCGAACGACCCCGATCTGAACATGGTTCGGCTGTTGGCCCAGCTGAAGACCATCGCAGCCTACGCCTACAAGAAGTCGGTTGGGCAGCCAATGGTCTATCCGCGCAATGAGCTGAGCTACTGCGCCAACTTTTTGCAGATGATGTTCGCGGTTCCCTCCGAGGACTACCACATCTCCCCGGTGCTGGAGAGCGCGTTGAACGCCCTGTTGATTTTGCACGCTGATCACGAGCAAAACTGCAGCACCTCGACGGTGCGGGTGGTCGGAAGCAGCCAGGCGAACCTGTTCGCTTCGATCTCGGCGGGCATCTGTGCTCTGTGGGGGCCCCTCCATGGTGGGGCGAACCAGGAAGTCATCGAGATGCTCGAGCGGATCCGCGACGACGGCGGAGATTTGAAGAAATACGTGGCGATGGCCAAGGACAAGAAGTCTGGCTTCCGTCTGATGGGTTTCGGGCACCGGGTCTACAAGAATTTCGATCCCCGCGCGACGATCCTCAAGAAGAAGGCGGCTGAAGTGCTGGGGCTGTTGGGAATCAAGGACCCGCTGCTGGAGATCGCGCAGGAGCTGGCGGAAGTCGCTCTGAACGACGAGTATTTCATCGAGCGGAAACTGTACCCCAACGTCGATTTCTACAGCGGCATCATTTACCGGGCGATGGGCATCCCGACGAACATGTTCACTGTCATGTTCGCCCTGGGACGCCTGCCGGGCTGGATTGCCCACTGGCGTGAACAGCGTGAGGAGGGGGTCAGCCGCAGCAACCGACCCCGCCAGATCTACACAGGCCCCAAGGAACGAACATTCGTTCCCCTCGATCGACGCTGACCCGCAGGACGCGATTCATGGCCGACTACCTGACGATTCTTGCGGGCCGGGCACATCCCGCTCTGGCCGCCGAGATCGCAGCGTACCTCAACATCACCCTGGGCAGCCTTGAGTGTTGGAATTTCCCGGATGGGGAGATTGGGGTGCGGCTGGAAGAGAACATCCGGGGCCGCGATGTGTTTATCGTTCAGCCGACCTGCCCGCCGGTCAACGAAAACCTCATGGAGTTGCTGGTCCTGATCGACGCTTGCCGACGGGCCAGCGCCGAGAGAATCACTGCCGTCATGCCTTACTTCGGGTATGCGCGACAGGATCGAAAAGATGCCGGTCGGGTGCCGATCACAGCCAAACTCTGCGCGAACCTGATTGTTGAGGCGGGTGCCAGCCGGGTCTTGGCGATGGACCTGCATGCGGCACAAATTCAAGGGTTCTTCGATATTCCCGTCGACCACCTCTACGCCTCTCCGATTCTGGACGAATACTTCCTGGGGCTGAATCTGCCGGAGTCGGAACTGGTGGTGGTCAGTCCCGATGAGGGGAGCATCAAGCGGGCGCTCCAGCACCAGGAGCGAATGGGCGGGTCGCTCTGCATTGTGGACAAGCGCCGGTCGAGCGCGACCGAGACCAAGCAGGCGAATCTGATTGGGGGACCGATTTCCGGGAAAACAGCGCTTGTGTTTGACGACATGATCACCACGGGAGGCTCGATGGTGGGGGCGGTCCGGGTGGTGCATGGGCACCATGCCCGTCGAATTTATGTGGGTGCCAGCCACGCCGTGTTTTGTGGAGACGCCCCCCGCATCCTGCGTGAGGCACCCATCCATGAGGTGGTTGTCACCAACAGCATCCCGTTGCGGCCAGAGCAGACCTTTCCCAACCTCAAGGTGGTTTCGGTCGCGCCCCTCTTGGGCGAGGCGATCAAGCGCATTCACCGCAACGAGTCGGTCAGCTATCTGTTTGACTGACCGCCGACGCAATCGCGATGCGGTTTCATGGGCTGTTCCGGGACAAACGGATGATTGCGCCGCGTGATCGCCTTATGGGGGTTGATCGGATAGAATTTGGAAGTGGGGAAGCGTCGAGGATCGGCTTCCCGGAATGGCGCAGGTCGTGGGAATGCAGGAGCACCATGGAGTTCCCCAGCACGGGTGACGAAGGCGGCGGACGGAGACGCACAGAGACTGCTGCCCGATCTGACCGTCTGCCACCTCAGAATCTCGTGGCAGAGAAGGGGCTGTTGGGCAGCATTCTGCTCGACAACAGCGTGTTCGACGAGGTGTCCGACCGGCTGCTGCCCGACCACTTCTATCTTGATTCGCATCGCAAGATCTACGCGGCGATCAAGTCGCTGCACGACCGGGGCAAGCACGGTTTCGACGCGGTGACCATTGCCGAGGCTCTCGAGAAGCAGGGCTCTCTGGCCGACTGCGGGGGGGCTGATTATCTCGTCGAGATCCTCGAAAGCACTCCGCACGCCGCCCATGCGCAGTATTACGCCGAGATTGTTCGCGAGAAGTCGCTGCAGCGTCGATTGATCTCGGCGTGTACCGAGATTCTGCGCGATGCCTACGACGAATCGGTCGGGACCGAAGACCTGCTGAACAAGGCGGAAAAGGAAGTCTTCAACATCCTCGAGCAGCAGGAGGGAACGGAAAAGCTGCAGCTCAAGGAGATTCTGCTGGAGGCGTTCGACCGGATCCAGAAACGCATGGAACTGCGTGGATCAGTCAGTGGAGTGAGTACGGGCTTTCGCGACCTCGACGCCCGCACCAACGGCCTGCAGCCGGCGGAACTCGTCATCCTCGCGGCCCGCCCCTCGATGGGCAAGACGGCATTCGTGCTCAACCTTGCCGAGGCGATCGCCGACCGCGGACAGCAGGGGGTGGTGGTCTTCAGCCTCGAAATGTCGCGTCATGAATTGGCCGAGCGGTTTGTCTGCATTCGGGGAAAACTCGACATGCAGAAATTGCGGAAAGGGGATCTCGAGGACCACGAATACGATCTGCTGATGCAGACGTTTCAGGAATTGGCCGAGCTGCCGATCTTTATCGATGATCAGGGGGGCCGCACGATGTCGCAGATCAATGCGATCTGCCGGCGCCTCAAGCGGAAGAACAACCTGGGCACCGTGATCATCGACTACCTGCAGTTGGTCGAGCCCGAAGACAAGCGGGCACCGCGCGAACAACAGATCGCCGGGATCACCCGCCGCCTGAAATTCATGGCGAAAGAGCTGCAGGTGCCGGTGATTGGCCTGGCCCAGCTCAACCGGGGGGTGGAACTGCGTGAAGACAAGCGTCCCAAACTGGCCGACCTCCGCGAAAGCGGTGCCATTGAGCAGGATGCCGACATCGTGATGTTTCTGCATCGTCCTGAGATGTACGACCCGGAAGACAGTCCGGGGGTGGCCGAGATCATCGTCGCCAAGCATCGAAACGGGCCGACCGGCATTGTGAAACTGGGGTTCAAACGCCAGTTCATGCAATTCGAAGATTATGTGCCTCTCGAAGAACCGGCGGGGGGTTATTTTGGCGGGGAGTGACCTCGCGGCTGGGGGAGAGTCTGCAGCTTAAGGGTGAGTCTGCAGGTTGGAGGAGAGTCTGCAGGTTGGAGGAGAGTCTGCAGGTTGGAGGAGAGTCTGGAAACGCCAACGCCCGGCACTCCCTGCGGAGACCGGGCGTTGCTGTGGGATGTTTTTCTC
>JBKCTR010000809.1:0-11966 GCA_046318755.1 Planctomycetaceae bacterium | reverse complement strand
GCAGTACCCATTCTGCCACCTCAGAGGCGACAGGAGTGGTCCGATCAGACCCACGGACACACCCCGCAAAACACAGCAGGCACGCCAGGACCAAAACGTGCCAACACAGTCCCAGCTTCAACAGGTCGCCAGAACGCACTCGCGGACCGGCGCTGGAAACCAGCCATCGTCGGGACCGGCCCGAAGTCCGCTCCACAAGATCCAAAGACTGAATGCCCCCGCGGATCTCGGTGGATTTCACCTCGAGCGGTCCATTCTCTTCCAGGCACACGGTCACTTCCTGCGGCCGGACCGATCGGTCCCGGGAAAACGAGTCGCCGAGCCAGGTGCCCGCCTCATTCACGGTGACCCAGTTCGTCGGCCCGAGGTACCAGGCCAACGACTCGGTTGGGGGTGCGGAATACAGCTCTTCAACCGTGCCGAAATACTCCACCCGACCTTCCTGCAGGCAGATCGCGTGCCTGGCTCCAGCCAGAACCAAGTCTGGCTCGTGTGTCGAAAAGACGGTGACCAGATTGTCTGGGCGCACCATCAGCACGGTTCGCCACAACTCGCGAAGCAACAGCGGCTCGAGGTGGACCAACGGCTCATCCAAAACCAAAAACTCCGCATCACTGGCGACCGCTCGACAAACTGCCAACCGCGACTGCTCTCCACGCGAGAGAAGATCCGGATGGAAATCCGATTTGTCTAACAGCCCAAATCGGCCCAACAGTTCCCGAATCGCTGATTCGCGATCGAGCGGCCCTACGCTGCCCCACTCGCTGAGCGAGATCCCTGCGGAGGGCATCACTCGCTCCAGATGGTTCCGCACTGTACAGTCGGTCCAAAGGCCGAAGTCCGGAGGAGACCAAAACACCGCCATGCGGCCAGGATCCTGGGAATCGCCGCGAGACACCTGACCAGATGACGGCTTGGAAAAGCCGGTCAGGAGATTCAGCAGCGTGGTTTTCCCGGCCCCAGACGGGCCCAGAACTGCCGTCACTCCACGCGGTACAACGAGATTCAGTGGGCCAAGCAATCGACGGCCCGCTCCAGTCACAGTGACCGAATCCAGCCGCCAAGCGAAATCGATCCCCCCCTTCGCCAAATCGTCAGGCGGGGCAGCACCATCAGTGCGAGAATCGCGAGCGTCCAAGGAATGGCCACTGCCAACAGGGTCATCGCGGTCAGAAGTGAATTTCGGCCGTAGTGCATTTGAGTGTACAGCGTCACAGGTGCCGATACCAGACCGGCGGGAGCCAGAATCTGTCCTGTGGGGAGGTCGAAGTAGCCGGTCATCGCCAGAAACAGTCCTGCCATCACCGGGTTACGCCAGTTGTCGCGCCACCACAACTGCTGAGCGGAACCGCGTCGAGCTCCATCCGGAGCCTTCGCAAGCAGAGTTCCCAAGTGGGCAGATTGGGGCTGGCGCCAGGCCCGAATGAGGGACACGAGGCACACCGCCCTGGGAAACAGCCAGACCGACAGGACCAGACACCAAGGAAACACAGTCTGATTGAGAAAACTCACACCGCTTTCAGCGAGGCCCCAAAGTGCCACCAGACACAGGGGAACCGCGCCCCAGGCACCGAGCCAGAACATTCCCCAATGCACCCAGTGGCGAATGCTCCCCGGTACGCCTCGCCCGGGCGATCGATCGGGAGACGGTTTCGCAGATGGCACACCTGCGGCCACTGGAGTGATTTCCAACAACCTGGCCAACATGATCGCGGCCGCCGCAGCGATCATGGCCACAGCCACCCCCACGGACACTTCCCCCACCAGACGCCACAACACGGGCGTTCGGTCGACCAAGGCCGACATCCCCTGAATCCATCCTGCCCTCAGGCTCCAGAAGGGAACGGCCACCGTCGCAATCGCACCAAACAGCGTCAGCCCCAGCACAAACACGCGCCGTTCGCCACCCGCGGAGATGTCCCGCGGCCTGTTGCCTGCAGGGGAAAACAAACCGTGCCGGACTGGGAGAAGACGAAACACCAAGGCTGTCTGCAAGGCCGCCGCGATGATCGCCCGAGACAGCAAACCAGCCAGCGCCACACCGGTCGCGTGGGCATCGATGAGCCAGACCGTCCAGGACGGACGGCCCAGTCGCGCCACCAGCTCGAACTCCTGGAAACAGGTAAGGAAAGCCAGTCCCATGGCGGGAGCCAATAATCGAAAACCCCTGCGAAATCGCCCGACCGGGCTCCCCCTCTTTTTCCCGGCTGCGTCACTCGCCAAACCGCGCAAGAACCAACTGCTCTCTGCTTCGTCCACGCGCACTCCCCAACGCAGCATGATCACCGCCCAGGGAAGACACCGGAAGAACAGCAGGCAACACAAAACCAATTCGTTGGCAGCCGAATCGTGCTCTCCGACCCAAGCCAACACTCTGGTCAGACCCGGAACACCCGAATGGCTGGACCACGCCTTGAGTGCAAAAACCCAGCCATTCCAGGCATACCCCAACAGCAACCCGGGAATCATCCACGGGATCACCAACAAACTCCAACTGACGAATCGCGGCACGCCCCGCAAATCGCTCACCACACAGTTCACCGATCTGGCCATCACGGCGGCTGTGGCAGAGATCACGACTGACCGGCCGAAGGACCAAACCAGCGCCGTGGTGTAGCTCACGACGCGTATTCCTGTCGCAACCAGTTCAAAACTTCTGCGCGGATGCTCGCTAGCGAACCAACATCAATCGAATCCCGAGCCCAATCCCGAAGCGACCGAACCTCCGCAGGCAACGCTTCGGGATCCACGTCACCGAGAGGCACCTGACGCGACGGGGATCGGGCGAGTTCCAGTTCCACCTCAGGTGACCCAAGATGGGCGACCAAAGTTTGTGCCAGTTCTTCCCGTTCCGTGCCGACGATCACTGCGGCTGTATTGGGTATACAGATGGTTCGCCCCCCTATCCGCACCGGTTCGGCGAATAATGGCGAGCCGGCGTCCCTGGCAGCGAAGAGGTCATCGCTGTCGGTGAATCCCAGTTGACAGCCACCGGCGGCCACAAGGTCCTTGACCTGGACATTGCCGTCAACAATCCGCAGCCCGTTGCGCACCCAGGACCGATGTCGATTGATCAGAGAGGAGAGGCCCCAGATTTTCGCCCAAGCGCAATACTGGGTCAGCGTCGTTCCGAACATTGGCTTGGCCACCGCGACCATCGCCTGGTCCGCACTCTCCAGCAACGCATCGACCGAGTCTTCGGACAACGACCGTTGGCTCGTCGAAACAACGCACCGCAAACGGCCAGCGAACGAAACCCACCGACTCGGTGAACCTGCATTGGCGTGCTGCTCCGCTCGCAATTCAGCCAAGACCCCCGCGGCATCGAGAGCAGCAGTTCCGAGCAGCTCATTATTCCAAAACACATCGCACTGGGGAGACCCTTTCTCCGCAACCAGCCGCGAAACCAAACCCAGCGACTTACTGGCTTCAGTATCGTATTTGGTATAGATCACGCAGCCGTGAGACTTCGAGAATCGCTCTAAAATCGGCTCTGCATAAAGTGAATCATGGGCACAATAGACTACGAGCGATTTGGCGGAACGCAATCGGCATCCGCCCAGCACGAGGCCGCCAACCGAGGCCCCAAGTAACCGCCTCCTGGACAAACCCATTGGCCAAATTCACCTCTGGATTCGTTGGAATCAAACGCACTTTCTCCCAAACTCATTTCGCCAATCTGTTTCGCCGCGTCAAACCCAGCCCGATCAAACCGGCGGAGAACAGCAAGACGGTTCCGGGTTCGGGAATGATCTGGACCAACAAATCTTGTGAGTCCTGACCAGGAGATTCAGCCAGAGTCAAAGCAGCCAAGCCAGCCGCCTTCGGACCCGACCCATCAAGTGCGTCCAGATAGGATTGAGCGAGTTCAATCACTCCCCCGGGAGCGAAATTGAAGAAAATGTCGCCGTCTGAAAGATCGAGGTCTGAGTAGCTCAAGGGCTGAACCACGCAATTCGAGGTCACCTTCTCGCGCAGAATCTCCCAAGTGGCAATCTGGAGTGCAGCAGCCTGATTCTGGGAAATGGAATCCCGAAAGTCGGGATAGAAGCGTCCGAACAACTCCTGAATCATCCCTGCGCGTTGAGTCCCCATTCCACCCGGGAGGTCGGTCCCAGCAGAGGTCAATTCTCCAAGCTCATAGGTCTTCTCTGTGAATGCCACTTGCTGGAGAGGCTCGAGGCAGAAGGCAGCAAATCGATCTGGCTTGTTTCCAAACAGCTGTCCACTGTAGGTTCCACCAGTGCGCTGAACCGCGAACTGTGATGGGGTGGTGCCAAGGGTCAGGATTCCCGACGGGGGATACCCCGGTTCACCGGGTCCAGGAATGTTCAAAGGGCACCAGGTTCGCAGATTCATACTGATCTGCGGAGCACTGACCGGATCCACAATCGCGGTGACGGTTTCAGCATCAGCGACGTTGACGCTCACCACCACCAGCAGACCGAACAGCGCAACAACATTTCGCTTCAGACGGCTCATGCAAATTCCTTCAAGACGACGAGACAGTGCTTCCCTGCGTTCGTGATGGCAAACTGCCACCTCTGGGATAGTTCGTGCGGGAAATTCTGTCAAGATCTCTTTCGGACCACCGCGATCAACCACTTGAGGGAATTTGTTACAAAACATTCGGATCGGACACCGGATCGCCGTCGTTTGCCCCGAGAACTGTCAGCGGGTGCAATCTGAGAGGAACTGACAGGATCCCAACTGACTTGAGCAATTCCGCAAATGCGCGGTCCGCGAACTCTAGCAAGGCCAGGAAATTGACGATCCTTTGAGGAGTTCCGGGGACCCAGTCAGTTTGGGCAAGATGCCCACTCGGCCCCACCTGAGAATTGCCCGCCCCCAAGGGAGCTAGTCACTGATGGTCAGGTTCTCCAAGTTGTTTGGTCGGTCCCAGAGCCGCAGTGGACGCGTCCAGCGCGGCACAATTGAGTCACTCGAAACCCGCGTGCTTTTGGCGAATCTCACCAGTTCGGTCCGGGGCGCGAAATTCATCGATACCAACGGGAACGGTTCTCAGGACTCCGGGGAGGTGGCCCCTGCAGCACCACTGAGATTCACAGTTCGAGCGACCGTCACGGACAGCATCGGAACCACTGTGCTGGAAACCCAGACCTGGCTTCCTGGAGATGCACAGCCCGCCGGCGTGACCTTGTCGGCTGGAGAGTTCTATTTCCCGATTTCCGTCGTAAGAAATCCCGGCGATCCATTTCCTAAAATTCAAATCGAGGAACTTCTCCCGACTGGCTGGATGCAGACGACTCCGAGCATTGACCCGCTGTTCGTCGTTGCTAATGGACAATCCTTTACATGGTCCTCGGATTCCCAACTCAACATCGGAAATTTTCAGCTGGCCCGAATCACGGGTCGCAAGTTCAATGATCTCAACGGCAACGGCGTTGACAACTCCGACCCCGGGGTCGCGAATTGGGAGGTTTTTCTAGACACCAATGGGAACAACACCCTCGATCCGGGAGAGAAGTCAACCTTCACGGACGCCTCGGGCAATTACGCCTTCACAGATCTCGGTCCTGGGACCTACACCGTACGGGAAGTTCAGAACGCCGCCTGGATCCAGACCACCTCCAATCCAGGCCCGGTGACAGTCACCTCCGGAGCCACATCGAATGGAGGAAGCTTCGGCAACTTCAAACTGCAGGTCATTTCCGGCCAGAAGTTTGAGGATCTGAACGGGAACGGCGTGAAAGACGGCGGCGACAATGGCCTGTCTGGCTGGACCATCTTCAATGATCGGAATGACAACGGTACGCTGGATTCGGGAGAGGAGTCGACTGTCACTGGGGCGGACGGAGGTTACACACTGACCATCGGCCCCGGCACTGTCCGCATCCGAGAAGTCCTGCAGACCGGGTGGATCCAAACCACCAGCAATCCCGCCAGCTTTGTCGGCACTTCGGGAACGACCCAGGCCAATGTAAACTTTGGCAACTTCAAGAAGTTCGCTGTCTCTGGAATCAAGTTCGATGATCTCAACGGCAATGGCCAGTTGGATGCCGGGGAACCTGGACTGCCAGGTTGGACCATCTTCAATGATGCGAACAACAACGGCAATCCCGATTCCGGCGAAGCGTCAACGACGACCGGGGCGAATGGCAGCTACACGCTGGAATTGGGTCCCGGCACCTATCGGATTCGGGAGGTGCTGAAGACCGGGTGGACCCAGACTTTGGGGGTCAGTGATGGAAACGGCCAATCGGGCACGAACCTCTCAGGAAAGAACCTTGGGAATTTCAAGCTGGTGTCTGTCAGTGGCCTGAAATTCAACGACATCAATGGGGACCAGGATCCCTCCGGTGATTCGGGACTCGGTGGCTGGACCATTTACGATGACGCGAACAATAACGGCCAATTGGACTCGGGCGAGCTGTTTACAACGACCGCAGCGAATGGAACCTGGTCATTCACGAATGTCGGCCCCCGTCAGTTCCGTATTCGCGAAGTCCAGCAATCGGGATGGGAACAGACCACGACCAATCCCGCGGTGTTCTCGACAATCTCGGGCACCAATGTGGTCAACCTCAACTTCGGCAACCGCCAGATTCAAACCGGGTCGATCAGCGGCTTCAAGTTCAACGACTTGAATGGCAATGGCGTCCGGGATACCGGCGAACCGGGTATCCAAAACTGGACGATCTTTCTCGACACGAACAACAACGGCCAACTGGACCCCGGAGAGACCTCTGTCCAGACGACGTCGAATGGCAGCTTCCAGTTCGACAGGCTTCCGGCGGGAACCTACCGAGTTCGCGAAGTCCTGCAGACCGGATGGCAGCAGACCACGACCAACCCCGCCAACATTACGCTCGCCAACGGTCAGACCTTCGAAAACGTGTTGTTTGGGAATTTCCAGCAGGTCAACATCTCCGGAGCCAAGTTCAACGATCTCAATGCGAACGGGATCCGCGATGTGGGTGAGCCGGGGCTGGCGAACTGGACCATTTTCCTCGACACCAACAACAATGGCATCCTCGATCCGGGCGAGAGGAACACAACGACTGATACGAACGGAAACTACTCGTTCGCCAACGTGGGTCCGGGGACCTTCCGATTGCGGGAAGTGTCTCAGTTCAACTGGATCCAGATGACCGCCAATCCCATTGTGACCACGACCAGTGGCGTGAATGTGGGCAGCCAACTGTTTGGCAACATCCAGTTGCAAGACATGGTCAAGCTGGGCAAACTGGTGTTGACCAGCAGCAACCTGAAGAACTTCCAGAATGGCACGATGGCCTCACAGGCCCAGTTCATCGCCAATCTGTACATCACCTACAAAAAGCCCTCCAGTCTCACTGGCATGTGCAACTACCTGAAGCTGTTCATGGCCGGCTACAGCACCTCTTTCGTGGAGAGCAAATTCAAACAGGACTTCGGAATTGTCTGATCCCAAAAATCCTGATTGAGCTGTGAATGCACCGGGCCTGCCGAAGTTTGCTTCGGCAGGCCCGGTTGTTTTGTCAGTTTGTCAAACGCCCGCACAGACGCGGTTCGCTTCAGGTAATCCCGAAATTAAAACCGCAACTGGGCCCCCACGTTGATTCCCTGCACCCACATTCCGGTGTCGCGCCAGGCGAACGAAGGCCGCGCCGGGCCAACCAGCGAACCAGGTCCCGTGTAGTCGGGCAGTTGGGTGGTGTTGACAGTGGTGTCAATCTGGTCACCCGGGCGAACGACATTGCTCATGTACAGGAACGTGTAACCAACAAACAGGCGGAGGCTGTCGGTCACTTGGCGACCGACATTCAGATTGAACTCGGGAACCACCGTGAACACGTTGCGGCTGTAGCTGCCGATGTTGGTCGGGAGAGCGTAGAACCCACCGGGCTGCGTCACCGAGGGCATCCCCACGGGAGAGAAGGTGCTCGATCCCGAGATGTCGACTGTCTGGTGATTGACACCCAGAGCAACCAGCCCGGCTCCATTGACGAACCAGCGACCCCGGAAATACTCACCCCGGATTCCCAGTTGCGGCCCATAGAAGTCGTTCGTTGTGCCGAACTGGTCTCGCACCCGGATCTGGTCCCCGGCGAAAATCGGGGCCGAATCAATGAATCGCAAGTCCTCCTGCAGTCCGAGATCTTCTGCCAAACGCAGATAGCGGAACCCAGCCACGTAGCCGTAGGTGTACCCGTAGGGCGTGCCACCGGGGGGACAGCAGGGAGTGTCGCAACAGGGGTTTGTCACGAGGTTGAGCGAAGCGCCCAGGAAGGTGCTGCTGGAGTTGATGGAAGATGTCCCGCCAACCCAACCCGGTTCGGCAATGATTTGCCGGTCCTGCTGCCCAGTGACTGGATTGAAAAACGGACGCGAGAGAACCTGGGAGCCAGGTTCACCCGAGGAACTCGCGGAGTAGTTGTCGTCTCCATTTCCAAGGAAGAAGAAACTCCCCTCGAGGCCGAGGGTCTGGTCATCATTCAACCAAGTTCCCGCCGTGAAACGCCCGCCATTGCGCGGCCCGCCATCAATTCCCTGAAACAGCACCCGAGTGCCCGGCTGTCCGAGAGCTCCGGGAAGCGAGTCGCTGGAAGGGCCGGTCGTCAACAAGGGAGGTGTGTCGGCGGACTGCATCCACCACAACAAATACTCTGCGCTCGCCCAAAATCGTCCGGCAGGAGCGGCGCTCACCTCGTCGAAAATGGTGCCTGCACCCGTCGACTCGAGAGCGGCCGAATCAAACTCAGGTGCACACGCCTGAGCGGCTGGCCCGATGGGAATATGCTGGGCTTGAAGCTGAGCTGTTGAACCAACCGCCAACCCCGCGGCCACAAAGGCCAAGCGAAACCGACGCAGAATCGGTGACTTCATGAGCGGAATCCCTTCCTGAGAGAACACGTTGGGCGAACATCCAGCGGTCGGAGATTCCACTCCCAACCAACACTGGATGGCGATCTACTTGTTCAATTCGGTTTCACGCTTTCATCTGTTTGAGTCGTTTCAACCTGAAAACATCCTATCCTCGCGCCGTCGCGCAAATCATGCAATTTGTCTTTCGCAGATTGCCTGAGTGGAACAATCGGAGTTGGTAGTTTGAAAGGTTGCCCCCCTCCCTCAAAGTCAGCACACCCCACCTGGCCTTCTCAAGCTCCGACAATCGGAGTTGCCCCATTGGTCGTTCCACCGGTTTCAATGGCGGGTCTGTGCCCTCAACCACAACCAAGCCCACACCGGAACATCGGATCATCCCGTCGGGAGATGGTTTCTGGTGACCCCACCTGAAATCGAATACACTCAGTTCAGACCCAACCGCCCCAGCCCTGTCGCCATGCCCCCCGCAGTGACCAGCTCCAGCCGAATCTCCGCCGATTTCCTTCAGGAATTGCAGACAATCGTCGGACCGCCAGGACTGCTGAGCGCCCGCGAAGACCTCCTGGTGTACGAGTGTGACGGATACACGATCGAAAAGAACTCACCCGATGTGGTGGTGTTTCCAACCAACACCAGCGAAGTCGTTCAAATCGTTCAGCTCTGCCAGAGGCATCAGATTCCCTTTGTTCCTCGGGGAGCGGGAACGAGTTTGGCGGGCGGCTGTCTGCCTGTCGGTGGTGGCGTGTTGATTGCATTGACCCGCATGCGGCGAATCGTCGAGGTCAACCTCCGCGATCGCTATGCAGTGGTCGAACCGGGCTTGGTCAATGTGCACCTCACCAACCATCTGAAGGGGACTGGCTTTCACTATGCACCAGATCCCAGCAGCCAGGGAGCCTGCACCGTGGGGGGCAATTTCGCCACCAATTCCGGCGGCCCGCACACCCTGAAATACGGCGTGACAGTGAATCACGTATTGGGAGCTGAGGTGGTTTTGCCCGATGGGTCGGTGGTGCAGTTGGGGGGACCAAACGAAGATCCCGCTGGCTGTGATTTGACCGGCCTCTTCGTAGGCAACGAAGGGACCTTCGGAATCTGCACACAGATCACCGTCCGTCTCACTCGTGACCCCGCCGCCTATCGGACCATGCTCGCGGTTTTTAACAGTGTGAGGGATGCGACCCAGGCCATCAGCGACATCATTGGCGCGGGAATCGTCCCGGCAGCCCTTGAGTTGATGGATCAGGGGATCATCGAGGCTGTTGAGGCTGCCTTTCATTTCGGATTCCCCCTCGACGCCGCAGCGGTGCTGTTGATCGAAGTCGATGGTTTGGAAGTCGCTGTTGACCAGGAAGCCACTCGGATCCGCGAACTGTGCCAAGGGTCGAGAGCCCGTGAGGTACGTTCGGCGAATTCACCCCAGGAGCGGATGCTGCTGTGGAAGTGTCGCAAGCAGGCCTTTGGGGCGATCGGGCGGCTCAGCCCCAGCTACTGCACTCAGGATGGGGTCGTTCCCCGCACCCGATTACCTGAGATTCTCGACTTCATTCTCGAGACGGGCGCAAGACATCAGATCCGGATCGTCAATGTCTTTCATGCCGGCGATGGGAATATTCATCCGATCCGGCTGTTTGATGAGCGCGATGCGGATCAAGTGACCAGGGTTCTGGCCGCCAGTGATGAAATCCTGGAAAAGTGCATTGATTTGGGGGGCAGCGTGACAGGCGAACACGGGATCGGAGTTGAGAAGATCAGTCTCATGAATCGACTCTTCTCTGAGGTCGATCTCGCGGTGATGCGTGATGTCCGCGATGCCATCAACCCGACCGGTCTGTGCAGCCCCAGCAAGATGTTGCCAACCGCCGGAGGATGTGGCATGGAACATATCGAGAAGACAACGCCGGCCCGCAGAGCGGCTCTTTGACCCCCGAGCTCGCCCCCCTTCGCATTCCGCCCGCCAACCGCTCTCCCATGCCCCGCCCCACCCCGCACATTTGTCCTGAAAACACCGCGGAACTGGTCGCCTGGATGGTGTCGAACCATGGCGGTTCTCGAAGTCGGGTGAGACCGCTGGGCGGGGGGACCAGTCCTGTCTGGATGGCGGCCCCGAGCGAAGGAACCTGCCTGCTCGGAACGTCTCGGTTGCGGCGCGTGGTGGAATACCCGGCACGCGACATGACGATCACCGTCGAAGCCGGGATGACGATCGATGAGTTGCAGCAGGTGTTGGCGACTGAAGGACAGCGGCTTCCCCTGGATGTGCCCCACTCCCAACACGCCACCCTGGGAGGGGTCTTGGCAACCAATGCCAGCGGCTGTCGCCGCTATGGCCTGGGAACGATCCGCGATTCACTGATCGGTGTTTCAGCCTGCGATGCTCAGGGGCGACTGTTCAAATCGGGTGGCAGGGTTGTGAAAAATGTTGCGGGCTACGATCTCTGCAAAATGCTGATCGGCTCCGAAGGAAGCCTGGCCATCGTCACTCAGGCGACCCTCAAGGTTTTGCCCCGTCCCCAATCGGCCGGAGCCGTTTGGGTTCCCCTCGCCTCACTTGTCGACTCCGAAACAACGCTGGCGAGTCTGGTGACCACCCAGACGCGACCGGTGGCTGTCGAAGTGTGGAATCATCACGCGGTGGATCAGTGCCTCGCCGGCAACCGCAGCGTTGTCGCGGGCCCCGCAGGGTTTGTATGTGTCGCCTATGAGGGAAGCCTCAGAGAAGTTCAATGGCAGACCACAATGTTCGGAGAGGAGTTGCGGCGACTGGGGATCGACTTTGAGTCGCGGCTCAGCCCGGAGGCCCCCGAGACCCTCTGGGCGGACCTCAATCGCTTTCACAATCTTAGTTCGTCCCCGGAGTTCAAGATCAGTGTGCGTCCCTCCCGCATTGTCGAGGTTCTGGTCGCGGGAACCCAACTGGGATTCTCGCTGTCATCCCATGCAGGCTCAGGCATCTGCTGGGGAAGAACCGCCGACGGGATCTCGGCGGCGAACGTTGTGGACCGTGTGTTGCAACTCCGGCGAATCGTCGAAACGCTTCAAGGACATCTGCGTTGGCTCGGTGGCCCCACAGCCTCGGGTGGCTTGCCTGCCAGCTCGCCACTCCCCGGGGGGACGGAACTTCTCCTACACAAGCT
>JBKCTR010000808.1:0-7057 GCA_046318755.1 Planctomycetaceae bacterium | reverse complement strand
TCCTGCACCCGGTCGGCAAAGGTCGACCAGCAATTGACCGGCCCCGCTTCGGTCTCTTTGGTCCTTCGACCAGGATAGGCCACCGCCGGAACCCCCCGGCTTTGGAAATCGGCGACAATCTCGACCGCGTTCCCATGAGTCGGGACCAGGACCGCCCCCTTGCCCGCCGCCGCAATTGCCGTGATATCGGCATGGGTCTTTCCGGCTCCCGGCGGCGACGTGTCGAGATACACCGCAGGGCTCCCCAGACTGGCAATCCGCTGTTCCACCATCGACTGCCGCCAGACCCCAAGGTCGACCGCAGGACCGGCGTTGTGGTCGAGACCGCTGGGGAGATAGACCGGCAGGGGGGACTTCACGTCGACCAGGACCAGTCCCGCCAAGAACCGCTCCCGCAGGTCGGCAGGGCTTCCGGCTCCGGCCGCCAGTTTCCACTCTCGCGAGTCCTTCGCCCCGTCCCCGGGCAGGACCACCTTCACCTGCCGTTCAAGATCCGTCGCCAGTCTCTCCGCCAGCGACAGGGCTCCCGCTCGACCGGGCCAGCACCGGCGACACCCCGGGCAGTCGGCGGCATGGTTCGCAGGCAATTCCCGGGGCTTGCCGTTCTTCAGTCGGTCATCTTCGGCGACCACCAGGACTTCCCGGTCGGTCGGAAGATCGGCCAGCAGGGCCGCGACATGGTCCCCACCGCCCCCTGCCATTGGCAGACCGACCACCACCAGCCCCAGATCGAACAAGGCCGCAGTGTCGGACTCCCCTTCGACCAGCAGCACCGGCCCCGACCGCGACCGCCAGTCCGCCCCCTTCGGCAGATAGAGGCCGTGGGTCGACCCCGGCAGATATTTCTTGTCCCTTTGGCTGGGCCACCGCCGCTTGATGCCGACCACCCGCCCCTTATGGTCGGTTTCCGGCAGGGAATACCACCCCCGCGCCGACCACCCGATCCGCAGGGCTTCCAGACTCTCGACCGAGACTCCCAGATAGACCGCCAAGTCCCGCCGCTTCGACCCGTCGGCATCATTCCGCCAGCACTCCGCCGCGACCGTGGCAGGTCCCCGGGAAATCGGTTTCCGGGACCGCTCCGGCTGGACCGCAGGCAGGACCAGGTCGTCGACCCGGTGAATGTACTGCCCGCCGTTGTTTACCTTGCCGGTGAAGGTCGGCCCGCTGTCGACCCGGCCGCAGGCAACCCGGGTCCCGTCCGGTTTGATGCTGCAGTTGTCCCGCTTGCCGCAGACCGGGCAGGTCCGTTTCAGCTTCGCGACACTGGGCCACTTGGTTCCCTGTTGCCCGGCGACAGCACCGCCGATAAAATCATTGTTGTTCATCCGGTCGTTCTCCCGTGATGAGCGATTGCGTGAGTGATGATGATGACTCCCTTGTGATGAGGGTGAGTGCGCGTCGCGAGAACACCGGGACCCGCCAAGGTGGCACTTGGCTGGTCCCTTTTTTTTGCTACCGGCTCCGGCGGACTTCGAGTCGCAGGACCCCGGCCAAAATGTCGAGTTTCCGCAGGGACAGCCCCTGCCGACCCTTCACGAACGAGCACAATTCGGACTGACTCAACAGGCCGTTTGACCGCTGGGAAATTTCGTAGCGGGTCATTCCCCCGGACAGCACCAGGTCCCGCAGTTGGTCGCTCAATTTCATTCGTGTTGCTCCGCAACAGACCAAAAAAAAACCGCCTCCGGGTCGATCCCGTGGCGGCACGATACAGCAGGTTTTTGGGTCAGTATGATCCGTTCCCGTCAACCACCGCTTACCGTCCTTGGCGCGCTGCATCGTGCAGACTGGTTACATCTTATCCCCGCTACTTTGCCCGTGCAATACTATATGACCAACCCCCCGTTAGTGTATCTACCGCCCCAGTATCTGCCCGATGGTGGAAGGACGCCAGAGTCCGCCGCGACGGGTCGGGACCCCTTCGGCGTTCAGCTTGTCGGCGATCTGTGCGAAGGACAACCGCTCCCCGTTCTTGGGTTTCCGCCGCAGGGCTTTGATCCGCTCGACCACCTCCGCTTCCCCGGGTCGGTCCCCGAAGGGCTTGCGTCCTTCGACCCGCTCCCCGGCCGCTTTCAACCGGCGACGGGCTCCGGCCAGTTTGGCGACCAGACAGGACTTTTCGAACTCGGCGACCGCTCCCAAAATCTGCCGGATGAGTTTCCCCGTCGGGTTGTCATCCCCGACCGTCAGATCCTGCCCGCCGTCGCAGTCGATCACCTTGACCCCAAGGGACCTGAAGCGGTTCAAGATCACTTCAGAGACCAGCAGGTCCCGCCCCAGTCTGGTGGCGTTCTCGACCAGGACCACCCGGACCCCGTTGGATTCAATCCGGTCGACCAGGGCACCGAGACCAGGCCGGTCCGCCAGTTCGTTGGTCCCGGATACCCCCTCGTCCCGGAACTCCCCGACCAGGTCGAGTCCGGCCCGCTTGGCATACTCGGCGATGGTTTGCCGCTGGCGGGTGAACCCGTCGCCCCCGATCTGACCGGCACCGCTGACCCGCAGATATGCGACCGCTTGACCCTTCGCCATGATTACCACCCCCTGCAGGACCGACTTGGCGACCGTCGACAATCGACGATACGTCCGACATGTCGATACTGTAGCAGGACTTAAGCAAACAGGCAACCGCAATTCTGTAGAATTACGGTCGGCACCAGGGCGGACTACTGGCCCCGGATTGCCAGTCTGGGAAGATGCCGTTCCAACAGGTCGATCAAGACGGCGGACGGTTTGCGACCATCGGACAACCCCGCCAAGATCAACCGCCGGTGAAGGTCGGCCGGGATGGTAGCTTTGAGCACCTTTGACCCCGTGGCAATCCGGCGACGGCGGCGGACCGGTTCTGCAGGACGGTCCCCCTGCACCTGGTCGACATCCCCGACCGGCTCCGGCTCCGCTGGGGACACCACCCGCGACTGCACGGGCTCCGGCGTTGTCGGACGTAGCAGACCACCAAACCCAACCGACCCCAGACCGTTCTTGCCGTTCATAGGACTTCCTTCCCCAGTTCTTCAAAGGCCAGTGACACCGCCGACTTTGGCGACCAGGTCACCACCGGCCGGAATCGACCGTGGGACTCTTCTACCTTCACGCTGTGCGGAATCGTTGTCCGGCAGACCAGGTCCCCGAACTCCCCCCGTAGTTGGGCTTCGACTTCCCGCGACACCTTGTCCCGGCGGACCATCGACAGGACCATCCCCCGGACTCGCAGGTCGGGACGGTTCAAATACTGTCGGACCTGGTCGACGGTCCCCAGCAGTGACCCGAGTCCCTGCAGCGACCAGACCCCCGGACTGACTGGGATGAGCAGTTCATCGGCCGCAACAATCGCGTTGACGGTCAGTATCGACCGAGTCGGCGGAGAGTCGACCAGCACCAGATCGAACCGGCCGACCAGGGCAGACAACGCCACCGCCAACCGCCGCTCCCTGCCGATCTCGCCCAACAGGACCCCGGCGGCATCGGCCAGACCGGCTCCGGCAGGAATGTACGACACCCCCGGCACCGTCGCGGGCAGGACCGCCCCGTCCGCCGTTCCACCGAGAAGGACCCCGGCCAGTCCCGCCGAGTCCGTCGGCAGGGCTCCCCCGGATAACACCAGACTGCTGTTCTGCTGGGGGTCTGCATCAACCACCAGGACCCGCTTCCCGTTGGCAGCAGCGACGGCGGACAACGACAAGGCCAGTGTGCTCTTGCCGCTTCCCCCCTTCTCCGCCGTGACACCGAGAATCTTCATACCCCTTGAATCGTCGACCAGGACGGCGGGACTTTGGCCGAATAGGACAAAAGGCCAAAGGCCAGCAGGACCCCGGAACAAGAGACTGGTTGTCCCGAAGGACCAACAGGCCAAAGGGACAGCAGGTCCAATGTCCGGCAGGACAACAGGTCGGAAGGACCAAAGGGACAGGGTCCTTGTCGGGCAGAAGGGACAAAGGCCAAAAGGACCAGCAGGTCGGCAGTCCCCTGGTCCCATTGTCCAACCAGGACCGCAGACACGTTGTCCCCGTGGGACTCCGGGACCGCAGATCCAAAAGGCTCCGGGGCTCCCCGATCCAACAGGACCAGAGACCAACAGGTCCCCGGGACAACCGGACTTCGGGACCGCAGACACATTGTCCCAACAGGCCAAAAGGCCCCGGTCCCACCAGACCGCCGCAACAGGCCCGCCAACAGCACCGAGGCTACATAGGACCCGACGGCCTTACCCGCCGCCGCGCGTCGATTCTGGACGATCCTGGAAGGTCGGCCCCGACCAGAACGGGCGACAGATTCCCCTTCCCCGGCTTCCGGGTCCCGTCCCTGCCCGCCCCGGCAACTCCCGCGTTTCTCGTGGGCTGTTGGGCGAAGGATTCCACACCGCCCCCCCTTCCCCCTGTATCCGGGTTGTGGGTCCCACTGCATCCTGGTGGGGTGAGCACCTGGTGATAGCAGTTGAGAGCAGGGCGGCGGGACTCAACAGGGTGTTTTTGTTTGCCCGACCGACGGCGACGTCTGACCCGTCGTAGCTCAACCCCAGTCTCTTGTCCCACCGCCCGGCCGATCCGCCCCCCAATCCCCCCCCTTGGGTGGTGGGGGGCTGGAGGCCATGTCGTTTGATTTTGCCATATTTCTTGCGCGTGACAATCGCGGTTCACTGGGAGATGACACCAGCTTTTTCCACCCCCCCTTCCCCCGGCCGATTTTTGCCCCCCGGCAGTCTGAAATATGTGTGCGCTAGGCCATTGTGGTTCGGATTATAGCCGACCAGCTTTTAACCCCCCCCCTACCGGTGCAAATACCGCCGTTCTGTCGGCTCGCGGACCGGTCATCGTCGACAACCGAGGGGAGGGACCCAAACAGCCCCCATCAAAGACAGCTATCTGGCTCGCGCGCGTGACCACCACCCAACCAGCAGCAGCACCCCCAGACCGCAGACCGCGACCGCTGCAGCACCAGGACGGACCAGGGCCACGATAGGACCCGTCACGACTGGGAGCATGATTCCCCCCCGGGCTCCGGTCCCCGACGGAACCACCCGACCGGCTCCCCCCGTCCCAGAACCCAGTTGTAGGGCCGACCGTCCTCCGGCTCCGGCTCCGGGACCTGCAGGTCGGAACCCACAACCACCCTTCGGCCCCGGGGCGGCGGTTCTGCTGGGGCAGTGAACGGCGGCGGAATCGGGGGAGGTAGACTCCGCGACACCCCAGCACTCTCGACCATCGGCGACACCACCGCGACCACCGGCACCTGCACGGGCTCCGGGACGGAATCCAGCACCGGGGCCGGGCAGGGCTCGACTGACTCCGGGGCCGCGACCAGCCCCCACCGAGTCGCAGGGCCAGCACCAAACCGCAGGACCAGCCCCCGGGCTTCGAGGGTCGCAAGATAGCGTTGCACAGATCGGACGTTCAGTCCTTCGAGTCCTTCGGCGATTTCATGAGCAGTGAATCGCGACAGATCTCCTACTTGGTTCTTAGTAGCAGTTGTGTCGCGATCTGCTGCTGGTCGTTCGGTAAGCTTGTTCAGTACCGCCCGGCACCCGGCCGACAGCTTCGACCCGTCGGTCCCCCGGTCGGAAATCATCAGGCCGCACTCTTCGGTTGAGACCACCACCACCGGGACCCCGGTTTCCAGCAGACCCCGGCCCCGGCCAATCGACTGCACCAGGACCGACCGGACCAGCGACCGATAGGCCGCTTGCCAGACCGGGTCTTGATACCCCCGGCCGATCACCGAGACCGCTTCCCCGTCTTCTCGCAGACCCCGCCAGACCAGGGGACCCCACTGCGGATTCTCGACCGCTGCGGCTTCGTACTCTCCCGCGACCAACAGGGCTTGCCGGACCGCCGCTCCCCCGGGGCGGGGGGTCCCCAGCACCAGCACCAGGTCGCAGTCCTTCGACCAGGAATTGTCCGACCGCTCCGCCCCCGACCCGAAGTATTCGACCCGCTGGATTCTCGACCCGAGGGGACCGGCTTGGTCCCTGAATTGTTCCAGCTCGGCGACATGGGGCTGGTGGGTGATGATGCCGACCCGGCTCCGGTCGGGATTGTCCCCCAGCACCGCCGCGACCAGATCCAGCACCGGCGACCGGCCGGACTTGGTTTTCTTGGCTGACTCCCCCGCCCGTCGGGTCAGATCAACCGGCACCTGTACCGCCCGTTGACGGACTGGGAGTCGGCCCGCTGGCGTTGCGTCGATCACCTTGACCCCGGGCAACAGGGCTTCGAGTCCCGCCGCGCTGCTGGTGCCGTCGGCGAACCAGGTCACACAATTCCCCGGGACCGTTCGTCGCCAGACTGCAACCAGTTTTCGGACCGTCGATCCGTCGGGCAGTTTCTCGACCAGGACAGACACGTCGGCCCGGTCGACCGAGTCCACCGCCCCCAGCAGCAACCGCCAAGCGCCACCCCCTGGAATGCGACCGACGAACCCCGACCGCCGACCCCGTCCCATGACGTGCAGCAGACACCGCTTGAAGGTCCCGGACAGTTCAATCCGCTCGACCAGGTCGACAGGTCCCGACTTCTCCGCCGTTTCCAATGTCGCGACCAACCGAGTACAGACCCGGTCCGCCAGCAGCAGGGCGGCATGGGTCAGATCGTCGACCCCGGGCTTGCCGTTGCTTCCCAAGATAAATGGGTCCTTCGTGGTCCCGAACTCCAAGCACTCGGCGACCGACCGCAGGTCCGCCAGATCGACCGCCAGCACCGGCCGCAGCAGGTCGGACGGGTCTTCATGCACGGCCAGATACCCCCGGTCCCCGACCAGGTCGGACAGTCCCTGGAAACTTCCCCGGGCATGCGTTGCGATCACCACCGGGGCTTCCCCGGCTTCGAATAGTTGGGCCAGATACCCGCCACCCTTCTCATGGCAGTTGTCTTGATAGGGGCAGGACGGGCAGACCGTCGCGACCACCGGCAGACCCGTTTCCTGCACCCGGTCGGCAAAGGTCGACCAGCAATTGACCGGCCCCGCTTCGGTCTCTTTGGTCCTTCGACCAGGATAGGCCACCGCCGGAACCCCCCGGCTTTGGAAATCGGCGACAATCTCGACCGCGTTCCCATGAGTC
>JBKCTR010000807.1:0-12378 GCA_046318755.1 Planctomycetaceae bacterium | reverse complement strand
TCACCACCACAGGCACAGATTGCCGGGGGCGGACTTCCCCAATCACTGCGGCTTGTCGCCCCTGTTCGCTGGCCTGCAGGATCTGCAGAGCCCCGTTCACCTGGCCGGGTTCGACAGCCAGGACGACGGTCCCTTCGTTCGCGAGAAACACCGGATCCAATCCGAGCAACTCCGTGGCACCACGGACCTCGTCCGAAACCGGAATGCGTGACTCTTGCAGACAGAGTGTTGTGCGCGAATCGCGGGCCCACTCCTGGCAGACCGCCGCCAACCCGCCACGTGTGGCGTCGCGCGCCGCCCGAAACGACACCCCGGCGCTGCGCAACGCCCGAAACAGTCCTGTCACCGGAGCGCAGTCGCTTTGTGGTGCCGGCTCGAAGCCCAGGCTTTCGCGAGCAGCCAAAATCGCCAGGCCATGTCGGCCGATTGGCCCCGAAACAATCAGTTGATCGCCTGGCTGAATCTGTCGGGGACCGGGAGGAATGGGTTCCACCAGGTCCCCCACCCCCGCTGTGTTCAGGTAGATTCCATCCGCGGCTCCCCGGGGCACCACCTTGGTGTCGCCTGTCACAATCTCCACCTCGGCCCTCGTGGCGGCGGCAGCGATGCTTCGCAAGATCGACTCCAGGTCGGACGTCGGGAACCCCTCCTCCACAATGAATGCCAGGCTCATCCACCGCGGCACCGCACCCATCACGGCAAGGTCGTTGACGGTGCCATAGACAGCCAATTTGCCGATGTCGCCCCCCGGGAAAAACAGGGGAGTCACCACGTAACTGTCGGTGGTGAAGGCCAGCGGCCCGGCGGGGCGCGGCAATCGGGCCGCATCTCCCCCCTGCCCCGCAAGCGGTGTCTGGGGCAGCAGACGCCAGATGCATTCCTCAATCAGACGGCGAGTTTCCCGTCCTCCCTCTCCGTGTGCCAACGTCACCTGTCCGCCACCGTCAACTCTCGGCAGTGGGCAGGCTCCCAGCACCTGTCTCTGGCGGGCTTCCTCCGGATTCACGAAGGCTCTCCTTCGCATTTCGCAGAGGATTCGTCGATCCGACGGCCATACCGGTAGTGCGCGGCACAACACCCTTCGCCCGAAACCATGGGGGCTCCCAGTGGGGTTTCGGGACGACAGCGGCCGCCAAAGTGGGGGCACTCGGAGGGACGAATGCGTCCCAGCAACACCTCCCGCGCCGGACACTCGTGATGGTCATCACCCGACGACTCCCGTGACCCCTCCAGCAGCGATCTGGCGTCACACCACGCAAATTCTGGTCGCAGTTGATAGCCCCCTGCCGGAATGACTCCCAATCCACGCCACGGAACATCAGACACCGTGTAAACCCGCTCGATCAACTGTTGGCCCGCCTCGTTCCCCGTCGGCCGGACACTCCTGCGGTAGGCATTGACCACATGGGCTTCTCCCCTCTCCAACTGCAGCACGCACTCGGCAATTCCCTCCAGCAGGTCGACCGGCTCGAAACCGGTCACCACCACCGGCAGCCGATGGTGTTCACAGAAACTGTCGTAAACCCGATGGCCCGCCACGGTACAGACATGGCCAGCCGCCAGAAACGCCTGCACCCGACTGGTGGGGTCCTGGGCGATCACTTCCATCGCCGGCAAAACCCGGACATGCGCCGTCAGCACGCGAAAGTTCGCCAGCCCCAACTCCGCCGCCTGCAGCACGGCCAAGGCAGTCGCGGGAACAGTGGTCTCAAATCCCACAGCCAGGAAGACCACCAGCCGACTGGGATCACGACGCGCCAGTTCGACGGCATCGAGGGGCGAATACACCAACTGCACCCGCCCCCCCGCACGGCGGGCCTCCAGCAGCGAAGACTGCCGACCAGGAACCCGCAGCATGTCGCCAAAACTCGAGACCAAGACACCCGGTTGCCGTGCCAACTGGCACGCCAGGTCGATCTGTTCAGCCGGTGTCACACAGACCGGACACCCCGGACCATGCAGCAACTCGACCACGTCTTCCAATTCCAGATCAATCCCGTGTCGCAACAGGCTGTGGGTCTGTCCGCCGCAGACCTCCATCAAAGTCCAGCGGCGTGTCGCCAGCCGGCGGATGCGGTCGATCAATTGTCGGGCCAACGCCGGATCGCGAAACTCATCGAGATACCTCATGGAAGGCCAGCCATAGGTGACGGATCCCCGTGGGCGTCGTTGACCGGGTGATGGTCTCCCTCCGACAACGGCTCATCGCCGCAGGACCGCAAGTCCTGCAGGGTCTTGACGGCCTCGGCCTCGTCGACACGGCTGATTGCCACTCCGGCGTGCACAATCACGAAATCGCCCGGCTGAGCCTCGGGAACGCAGGCCATGTGGCAGACTCGGCGTATGCCCTCAAACTCCACCTCCGCACTGGCGAAGAGAAGATCACGATTGATCCAGGCGACCACACGCCCAGGCACGGCAAGGCACATCGCAGAAGTTTCTTCCACACGGGTGAGGGAATGATCAGACGCCGTCGATACGGCTGGAGGCCGAATCGACGGCGTCATCCTCGAATCATATCCCTGTTCGCCAGCGACTGCATGGATGCGGCAACCAACTGTCCTGCCGCAAGCCCCCCATCATTGGGAGGAATCGATCCTGGTGTGAACAGGGGCTGACCGACGGCCGCCATCCGGTGTGCGATCAATTCGACCAGCAGCCGATTCTGAAAACACCCCCCGGACAAAACCACCGGATACCCGGGCATCTGTTGTGCCACCTCCACCACCGCCTCGGCCACAGCGGCGTGAAATCGTCCTGCGAGACGTCGCGGATCGCACCCGTTGCGAAGATCGGCGACAAGCCATCGAATCATGGGTCGCCAGTCGAGTTCCCAACGGTTCTGCACCATCGTCAGCGGCAGGCGATGCGACGAGAGCAGCTCCCCAGGCTCTTCCGCCAGCGACTCGAGCCGCTGCGCGGCCTCCCCTTCATAGCTGACCTCTTGCAGTCCCAAGACCAGCGCCGCCACCCCATCAAAGAGCCGGCCGATACTGGATGTGAGAGGGCACCAACGGCTCCCCTCTCCCATGGGAATTCGCTGCAGAAGATTCCACAGCGACCTCCACCCTTCGGGAAACAGGCGGTCGGCGATCTCCGACATCTCGGCCCGTGGCAGCGTCTCGGCGAGCAGTCCCAGCGCCACCCGCCACGGTTCCCGTACCGCTCGTTCCCCACCGGGCGATTGCAGCGGTCGCAGATTTCCCACCCTTTGATAATCCCCCCCTGTCACCACCAAAAACTCTCCCCCCCACAGTTGCCCCTCAGACCCCCACCCGGTGCCGTCGAACGCCACCCCCACAACCTCCCGATCGGTCCAGCCCGCTTCCAGCATCCCGGCGAGGAGGTGGGCCTGGTGGTGATCGACCCGAACGGCTGGCTGAGAAGATTCCTGGGCCATGTGGGTCGTCGCGTCGTCGGGGTGGGAGTCATGCACCCATTCACAGTCGGGAACCCGAAACAGTGATCGCAACGCGCTCACCTGCTGACCATACCGCTCTCGGCACAACACACTTCGCAAGTCTCCCAGGTGCGGGCCCAGAATGGCTTGCCGACCATTCGCCAGGGCCAGAGCCACTTTTTGCCCTCCCCCCAGGGCCAGCCGCGGAACGTTCTCCCAAGGTCCCGAGGGCAAGACCAGCGGAGCCAGTCCGCGAGCCAACCGCAGGGTCACCACCTTGCCAGCCATCACCCGCACCACACTGTCATCGACCGGATGGCAGATCGGTCGGTTGTGATGCACAAACAGGTCGGCCACTTCCCCCAGTCGCGTTTCTGCTTCGGCGACATCCACGACCAGAGGGTCACCATCAAGATTGCCACTCGTGACGACCAGCGGTGATGCGACCCGGCGCAGCACCTCAGCATGCCAGGGAGTGGTGGGGGCCATGACCCCCACTTCCCGAATTCCCGGATGGATCTCCTTCGCCAGTCCGTTGCCTGGTTTGGCGGGGACCAGCACGATCGGATTGGCAGGCGACTCGAACGTCCGCTGCGCAAGTTCGTCCCACTCGGCCAAAGCGCATGCGGCAATCCAGTCCGCGACCATCACCGCCAGCGGCTTGGCGGGACGTTGCTTGCGTGTCCGCAGCCGCGAGACAGCGGCAGAGTTCGTGGCGACGCACAGCAGTTGATATCCCCCCACCCCCCGAAGGGCCACGATTTTTCCACGTCGAAGTTCCTGCAGTACATGCTCCAGAGCCGGTTCGCCGGCGGGAAGTTTCGGGCCCCTCGGGTCGAGCAGCCACCAATTGGGACCGCACTGCGCGCACCCGATTGTCTGGGCATGACAGCGACGGTCGGCTGGATCGTCGTACTCGGCGGCGCACGCCGGGCAGTGGGGAAAGTCCCGCAGGGTCGTCCGGCTCCGGTCGAAGGGCATCTGCTCGGTGAGGGAGAATCTCGGCCCGCACTCGGCGCAGGTGGTCAGCAGGTAGCCGGTGCGGCGGGAGGGACTCTGGACCTCGGCCAGACACTCAGCACAGACCGCGCGATCGAGAGGAATCGGGGTGGCCAGCGCCCCGGCTTCCACCGAGTCGCGAATGCAGAAATCGGTGACGGGAGGAAGTTCCCGCAGATCGAGTGGGATCGATTCGACCCGCAGTGGAGGATGGAAGTCGATCGTCAGGAACTGCGCGAAGTGGCACACGGCCTCCCCGCTTCCCACGACCACGACATCGACGCCGGCAACGGTGTTTTCCACCCATCCGAGCAGGCCCAATTCACGGGCCCGCCGCAGCAACTGCGGCCGCAGTCCACGTCCCTGAACCGTTCCCCGCAAATGCAGTTGCCGGGCAATCAGGGCCGGCACATCCATGAATCACCCTCCCGACTGCCGGTCGGCAACCAATCGCAAGAACGGGCGAATCACCGACGGCCTCCCCCGAGAGCTGACACCAGCCACTCGGGCTTGGGGCGGCCAGTCTCTATCGCCCCGACTCCGACACCAAGTGATGCCGCACGAAGTCTTCATTGAGGGTTACTCCCAGACCCGGTCCATCGGGAATGCTGATCCAACCATCGACCGCCTGGATCTTCTCGTGGGTCAGTTCATGCCGCAGTGGCGAGTCTTCGACGCAGTCCTCGAACAGGAAGGCATCCTTGCAGCTCGCCAGCCAGTGCAGACTGGCAGCCGCAGTCAGCGGGCTGGTGTAACAGTGGTTGCACAGCCGCGCACCAGATTCCTCGACACGCTGGCGAATGTAGGCGGCGTCGGTGAATCCATTTCGGGCGAGGTCGACCTGAAACACATCCAGGGCCCGCTGTTCGATGTACGGACGGAACGATTCCCGACCACACTCCCCCTCCCCGGCGGCAATGGGGATGGGAGATCGATCACGCAGCCAGCGGTAACCTTCGATGTCGTCCTGGCGCAGCGGCTCTTCCAGCCATTCGGCCCGTTGTTCCGCAAACGCATGGGCACGACGCAGCGCGGTGCGGGCGTCCCAGACGCAGCCCGCGTCAATCAGCAGGGTGGCATCGTCACCAATGCCCTCGCGCGCCCCGCGCACCAGATCCCGGTCGACCGCCTCACTCTCCCCCATTGGTTCCCAGCCGAATTTCACCGCCGTGTAACCGGCATCCCGCCAGCGCCGGCCGATCTCCCGCGTTTCCGCTCCATTTTTTCCGAAGAGAATTGAGGCATACGCCCGAATCTTCTGGTGATGCTTGCCCCCCAGCAGTGTGTGCACCGGCTGTTGGAAGGCCTTCCCCTTGAGGTCCCACAAGGCCATGTCGACCGCGGCCATCGCGGTGATGCCCACCGCCTTCCGCCCGAAGTACATGGTCCGGCGGTACATCTTCTGCCACAGCCGGTCCGTTTCGAGAGGATTCTCACCCACCAACAATTCCCTCAGACCACAGGCGATGTTGTGGCTGAAGGGAGCATCCACGATCGACTTGACCACCTCGGGAGACGAGTCGGCCTCTCCAATTCCCTCGAGCCCACACTCCGTTTGAATGCGGACCAAAACCGCGTCCTGGCAACTGGCCGTCTTGGCGGTGACATTCTCGATGCGAAGGATCTGACAGATGACGCGGGCGATCTTCATGGACGATCTGTGGGAACGAACGGAAAGCGTGGAAGGCCAGACGCCGTCCCCTGACCGCCTCACGGTCGGGGAACGATCTCGGCCGATGCTAGCGAATGAAGGACGGGCAATCCATCGGATGACCATTGGTAGGCAGGCTGTCCCAGGCGTGATACAAACAATCCCCCGCCGTGTGTGCATCCCGCCCGGGCCATAAAATCCCCCGTCCCATTGTCATGTTTCAGTTCGTGCGCTTTGCCCTGTTGCTGATCGCCGGGATGCTGTTGGCCCCCTGCCCCGGCCGCTGGCTGCCATCACCGGGGCTGTGTTCTGCGGGGGATGGCGCGGCACTGACCATCCTCGCCTCCTCCTCGGCAGCGGACAGCAGTCCGGAAGGGGCCTGCGATGGAAACCGTTTTTCGACCGCAGCCCGGCAAGTTTGGCGCGGTGCCGACCACGCCGGGAAGTGGTGGTGGAGCGTCGAGTTCCCCGCCCCGCGCCCCATCGGTTCGATCCTCCAGATTGTCGGAGCGGATTCCGACGTGCGGCAGGATGTTCCCGACGACGCGGTTTGGCAGTACTCTCCGGATGGCAGTTCCTGGGTCGATCTGCCGGAAACCCACGTCGTCGACGATGTGCGTCTCTATCGGATTCACCGCCTGGAGCAGCCCGTGCTGGCTCGTGGTCTCAGATGGCAGATCACCTCGGCTCACGGGTCGGCCCCTGTCCTCCGCGAGGTCGAATGGTCTGGTGCGATCCAGCACGATTATCAGTTTCCCGATTGGATTGTTGCCGTCAGCACAGCCGAGGCGAATGAAGGGCCGGGAGGTTTGGCCGCTGGCCGCGAGTTCCTCCCGCTCATTCGCAGTTGCCCGGGCTGGACCAACACCCCGGCGCAGTTTGTCTGGATGGGAGACTTCGATCCCGAGTTCGTCCAAGTCGAGCCACGTCCGCTCTGTGCGTTCCTCTCCGGCAACTTCAAGGACTGGTGCGAGAAAGACCGGCGTCCGTGGCGTGGAATCGAAGCCCTGCTGAAATCGGGCGAGCTACCCCTGTGGGGGGCCTGCGGCGGAGCCCAGGGCCTGGCGATTCTCTCCGAGGTGGGCACCGAGAAGCCATGGGACTGCCCGTTTTGCCGCGATCCGGACCATCCCAAGAGCCCGATCTATGGGCACATTCGCCACCTGAAACCGGGAAAATGTGGCGACTATGCGGGGTGCCTCTTCGAGCGGGGAAAGTTCACTGTGAGACAGCGGCTCAAAGATCCCGCCTTTGCCGGTTTGCCACAGAACTTCGACATCATGGAGAGCCACTGTGGCCAGATCGAATACGTGCCGAAGGGGTGGCTGCACCTGGTCGAGAACGGTCCCCACGGTCACACCCGAATCCAGTGCCTGCGCCGGTCCGATCGCCCCATCTATGCCGCCCAATTTCATATCGAAATGGACGGCACTCCCGAGAACTCCCGACGGATCATGGACAATTTCCTGAAGGTGGCGGTTGCCTGGCGAGATCAGGGGAGGCTGCCCGAATCACTCGATGGGGCTCTGGGCCTCGTTCCAGGGGCGGATCCCTGACATAGCCGCCCCCTCCCGAATGGATCTGACACACTGCCATTCCTCCCGTTCCCAAAGCCAGTGCCGTGCCTGCCGCCGAGCAGTACCTGAAACCGGAAGTCATTCGCAATGTGGCGCGGCTGGACCTGCGCGCCCGGTTCATCGTCGAGGGATTCCTGACGGGGCTGCATGCCAGTCCGTTCCAGGGATTCAGCGTCGAGTTCAGTGAGCATCGACGCTATTCGCAGGGAGACGACCTGAAGGACATCGATTGGCAGGTCTACGCCCGGACCGATCGGTTCTACGTCAAGAAGTACCAGGCCGAGACCAACATCAGCGGCTACCTGGTGATGGATCTCTCGGCGAGCATGAATTACACGTTCCGACAGCAACTGACCAAATTTGACTATGGTATTTGCCTCGCAGCCGCCTTGGCCTATCTGATGATTCATCAGCAGGATCCCGTCTGCCTGGTGACCTTCGACGAGAAAATCCGGCACTGTCTCCCTCCCCGCAGCAAGCGGACGCAACTCGGTAACATTCTGGCGATCCTCTCGAAGCTGAAACCAGCCGGTCCCACCGAGATTGCCGGCAACCTGAAGAATCTCGCGGCGATGGTCAAGCATCGCAGTCTGATCATGGTCTTTTCCGACCTGTTGGCCGAACCTCAGCCGATTATCGACACGCTCAAGCAGTTGCGACACCGCGGTCATGATGTGATTGTCTTCCACATTCTTGACGAGGCCGAGGTGAACTTTCCGTTCACCGGCATGGTCGATCTGCGCGATCCGGAGAGCGACGAGCGAATCGAACTGGATGCGGACGGGATCCGGTCGGACTATCTGGCGGCCTTGGCGGAGCTGAGTGAGCAGTACCGCAAAGCCTGCTTTGGCACGGGAATTGACTACGTGCAGATCAATACCAGCCAACCCTTTGATCGGGCGTTGGTCGAGTACCTGTCGCAACGGCAGGCGCGCTTCTGATCGGGCACCTGTCCAATCCCGCCCCCTCGGTCACTCATGACGATTTGCACGGAAGACCTGAAATGCCGCTCGAACAACCTGCGTGGACTGGGACTGGACTGTTGGTGGGACTGGCGGCGCTCTGCTGGCCGCTGGCTGCGAACGCTCAGGGCCTCCTGGACCCGGCTGCGCGATTGTCAACGGAGGTCAACGCTGCGACGCAGGCCCCCGGCAAGCCCATCGCGATTGGCAGCCGGCGCGAATTGTTTGTGGACGATTACCTGGTGGAGCGCCTGTCGGGTTCGGCCGAATTGCGTCTGCACGCGCCGGTGCCGCGGGAGGTGGTGCTGATTCATGATGCCCCGTGGGAAGGGAATGCGACGGCCAACCATTGCACAGTGACCGAAGAGGGGCGCATTCGTCTGTATTATCGGGCCGGGAATCTGTCGATTGAAAACGGTCAACTGCAGGTGGGCCCCGAGAGTTGGTGCGTGGCTGAAAGCCGGGACGGGATTGATTTCGAGCGTCCGCACCTCAATCGGATCGAGTTCGGCGGCTCCAGGCAAAACAACATTGTCTTTTCCCGTGCTCAGGCCGAATCGTGGAATTGTCTGGTCGGGGCCCCAGCCGTCTTCCGCGATGCGAATCCCCAGGCGGCCCAGGGGGAACGTTACAAATCATTTCTGACCACACGGGATCCGCTGGGGCTGACCCTGGGGACTTCGGCCGATGGTCTGGACTGGCAGGTGGATCGCAGGGAACCGGCCATCACACAAGGGGCCTTCGACTCGCAGAATGTCTGTTTCTGGGATTCGGTCCGGGGTGAATACCGGGGCTATTGGCGCAGCTACACAGAAGGGGTGACATCAGCCCGGGAATGGCGTCCAGGCGGAGTCCGGTCGGTCCGCACTGGGACCTCCTCCGATCTGCGGCAGTGGCGAAACCTCGCAGACATTTCCTTTGTCGACTCACCCACCGAGGAACTGTATGAGAATGGCATCGCCCCATATTCCCGGGCTCCCCATTTGTTCCTGGGTTTTCCATTGCGCTATGTCGACCGGGCCGGGGCTCCTTCGACATCCGACCCGAATGGCGGCGATCGGGCGGGGGCGGAACGCGTGGCTCGCTGGCCGGCTTCCCTGCAGGCCTTGCCCGACCGCCCGTCACGTGTGTCACGGGCCGCGGTCAGTGAGCGTTTCGGGACTGCCCTGACGGATGTTCTGTTCATGAGCAGCCGGGATGGAGTCCGGTTTCATCGCTGGCGGGAAGCGTTCCTGCGTCCGGGGCCGGAACGGACCGGGACCTGGAATTACGGGCAAAATCTGCTCGCCTGGAATCTGGTGGAAACCCCGGCGTCGCTTCCGGGAGGTCCGCCAGAGCTGTCGTTTTACGCGGCCGAGGGGTATTGGACGTCACGGGCGACCTCGCTCCGGCGGTATACGTTGCGACTGGACGGGTTTGTCTCCCTGCACGCGGGGGGCCAGCCGGGAGAATTGCTGACCCGTCCGCTGACATTCACGGGGACGGCACTCAAGCTGAATTTCGCCACGTCCGCTGCCGGGTCTGTCCGGGTCGAACTGCAGACTGCAGCCGGAGAGCCTTGGCCAGGATTCACCGCACAGGAGTGCGACGAGTTGTTTGGCGACAGCGTCGACCGAACCGTCACCTGGCAGGGAGCATCGAATCTGGGCAGGCTGGCCACACAAACGGTCCGACTGCGCATCATCTGTCTGGATGCCGACGTCTACTCCTTGTGTTTTCAATGAGAGACCACCAATCCGTTCCCGCCAGCGACGGCCCACGTCGGGGCGGAATCTCCCGCGGATCGGACAGCGTGCTTCAAAACCCCGCTTTCATGTGCTATTTTCACGACGCTCTGGCTGGGCACCCCCTCTTCCACATCGCGACACGGCTCACTTTCTGCCTGGAACATCAACGGACCGGAGCGACGGATGTTCTTTTGGGTCTACGACCTTCCCACCTACCAGTTCGGCCTGCTCTGCGCGGGTTCGTTCACGCTGTTGTATTGGTTTGGAGCACTGTTTTTTAGGCCCATCCTGCGACAGTTTGTGAAATCGACCCCGTTTTGCAACGATGTGGTCGGTTACGTTCTCTCGTCATTTTGCGTCTTCTACGGGTTGTTGCTGGGGTTGGTGGCGGTCACCGCCTACCAGAATTCAGCAGATTCCGAAGAGGCTGTGACTCGTGAGGCGGCGGCCCTGTCCGCCCTCTACCAGGATGTCTCGCATTATCGGGCTCCCTATGGTCAAAACCTGCGGTGGCTGCTGCGTGATTACACACGCTACGTGATCAAATACGCCTGGCCACTGCAGCGGAGGGGAATCATCCCCGCCGAGGGGGGAATCCGTGTGGCGGCCTTTGAAGAAAAGCTGCTGGAATTTGAACCACAGACCAAGTCAGAGGAGATTCTGCATGCCGAGGCGCTGCGGCAGTTCAATACCTTTCTCGAGAACCGACGGATGAGGCTGTTCGCCGTTCAGACAGGCATCCCCCCCGTGATGTGGTACGTGCTGCTGGTGGGCGCCTTTGTGAACATAGCCATGGTCTGGCTGTTCGACATGAAGCTGATCACCCACCTGCTGCTGGGGGGGCTGTTGGCCTCGTACCTGGGAACCATGATTTTCCTGATTGCCGCGATGGATAATCCGTTCCGCGGTGAAATCAGTGTCGACCCCGAGGCATTTGTGTCACTCTACCGACAGATGGTGGAGGAGTGAACATGCCGGCCAACATCGATACGGCAGCGAAGCCACAAGATGTTTCCCTGACCTCACGGCGCCGGTTTCTGGGGCGGTTGGGAGCTGGGGGACTTCTGGCGGGAGTTCCTGGGGTGGCGGCTGGGATTTTCGCTGGCTGCTCTGGTGAACTCCCCCCTCTGCCCGGACAGTTTTCCAAGCGTGGTCCCATCCGGGTTGGTTTGCTGCACTCTCAGACTGGCAGTCTCGCGCTGAACGAGAACCCGGTCCGGGATGCCGAAACGCTGGCCATCGAAGAAGTCAACGCGGCTGGGGGCCTGCTGGGGAGGCCGGTGGAGATTGTCTGTCCCGATACCAAATCCCGCACCGACCTGTACCCCAAGCGGGCCCGAACCCTGCTGGTCGACAACAATGTGGCTGCCCTGTTCGGAGGCTGGACGTCGGATGGCCGCAAGGCGGTTTTGCCGCTGCTCGAGGAATTCAATCGGCTGCTCTTCTATCCCCTGGCATACGAAGGGAATGAGAGCCATCACAATGTGGTTTACGGCGGCTCGCTCCCCAATCAACAGGTGCTCCCCGCGATCGATTGGCTGCTGAGCCCTTCCGAGGGGTCGCGCACGAAAGTCTTCCTGATCGGCTCGGACCTGATCTACAGCCGGACGGCCAATTATGTGGCTCGCAAGTATCTGCAATCCAAGGGGATGCAGGTGATGGGCGAAGTCCATGTTCCCCTGGGGGGCCGCGACCTGGCTCCCATCGTCGCCCAAATCCGGGACAGCGGCTGTGACTGCATCCTCAGTACGATCACCGGCGACAGCAACCTGGCGTTTTACCGGGAGCTGGCGGCGATCGGGAACGATCCCCGTCAGCGTCCCGTGGTGGCCACGAGCGTGGGAGAAAACTCACTGCAATCACTGCTGCCCGAAGAAGTGGCCGGGCACTACACGGCAAGGTGCTATTTTCAGGGGCTGCGGAGCCCGGAGAACGAACGCTGGGTGGAGACGTTTCGGGCCGAGTTTGGCTACGACCGGGTCCTCAGTGATTCGATGGAACCGGGATATGCCCTGGTCCACCTCTGGGCCAAGGCCGTGCGGAAGTGCGGGGCTCTGGATGC
>JBKCTR010000806.1:0-4250 GCA_046318755.1 Planctomycetaceae bacterium | reverse complement strand
CCGGATCCCCCGGGAGTCGAGACCGAGGTCGGGTTCGGTGATTTCCCCCTCGAGGACCACGGGCCGGGGCAACGGCCGACCCAAGTCTTTCTCCCAGTAACACATGACGTTCTCGACCCGCTGCAGGGCCGACGTCTTGCGGGCCGGGCGGACCAGCACCGCCAGCCGCGCGTCGGCCAGGGTGAGATCGCGCAGGAGATAACGTCCCAAGAGCCCCGTGGCCCCGGTAATCAACACGTAGTCCTTCATGATGCAATCCAGGATGTCCCCATGCGGCGATTCCACCAAGACCCCATCGCAAGGGGGCATGACTGGAGATCAAGCCCACCTTGGCTTCACACAGGTTCGAGGCGACTCCGCGGAACACTCACAGTCCTCGCGGAGAGTTTTCCAGAGACCCGGGTGAAAACCCCGGGGGAAAACAAGTGGAAACTCCCATTTTAGGGGCTACAGCCGGGGGGTCAATCGCCCCCCCGCTGAGAGCCTGGGTTCAGCAACGCGTTTTTGTCCAGTTGTTCAGGCCACCTTGCCCCGGGTCGCGGCCGTGACCGGAACCTGGCGGTTCTTCTCGAGGAAGACCGGCGGTGGCACCTGGGGTTTGGAAGCCGCCCGTTCCCCACCAAAGCAGAGCAGGGCGGGAAGCAGCAGCAGGTCTCCCACGAGGGTGGCCAGCAACAGGACGGCCATCAGCAGCCCGAACCGGTAGGTGGGTGCGAAACTGCTCATGGCAAGGGCCAGCATGCCGATGCTGGAGACAACAATCGACTCGAAGATCGGCCCCCCGGTGGCGACCAGGGCGACCCGCACCGATTCGAGATTGCTCATGCCCGTCTTGAGCTGGTCGCGGTAGCGGACCAGCATGTGGAACGTGCCGTCGATCGAGATGCCCAAGGCGATGCTACCGGTCATCATCATCCCGATGTCGACCGGGAACCGCATCCAGCCGAGAAGGCCGAAGATGATTCCCATGGGAAGCACATTCGGCACCATCGCCAGCAGGGTGATTCGGACCGAACGCAGGGCGAGGGTCATGACCAGGCCGATGACCAGGAACGCCGAGGTGAAGCTCTTCCAGAACCCATTCAGCATTTCGTGCTGGGCCTGTTCGATCAGCGGGGCCAAGCCGGTCAACCGCAGCGGCTCACCCTCGACCAGGGCATTGAGCTCGTCGTAGACCTGGGAGAGGTTTTTCCCTTCGGGGCATTCGACCCGGGCCGAGATGCGCCACGCCCGCTGACCATCCACCACAAACTCGGAGGTGCTGCTTTGAGACTGCGCCTTCTGCAGGATCGGCAGCAGCTTCATGGGGTTTTCGGGCAGAGGGTCGGGGAAGAACATCGTCGCCGACATCACATGGCGGACGGCCGAATGGGCGGCCAGTTTCTTCTCCAGCCGCCGCACAACTTCCAACCGCTCGGTGAAGGGCTGTGCGGGATCGCTGAACTCCACCACTCCTTCGATCGAATCGAGACTGGTGAGGTGCTCGCGGATGCGGTTCACATCCGTCACCACCTGACTGTTCTGGGGCAGAAAGTCGAGCGGCTCGATCTTCGTTTCGAGCCAATTCAACCCCAACAGACCGACCGCACCCGCAACGAAAAACGCCGCAGTTACCTGACGGTGGCGGGGGAGCAGCCAATGAGCCAATTGGGCGAAGATCAGTCCCTCGTCCGCATCGGCCTCGCCGGTTTGCTGCGGCAGTACGACGAGGATGGCGGGAGTGATGGTGAGCCCGCCGGCCATGGCAATGACCGCCCCCAGGGCGGCGGCGTACCCAAATTGGGTCACCGGCACGATGTCGGTCACACTGACCGAGAACAGGCCGACCGCCGTCGTCATCAGCGAGATGAGACAGGGGCGCCAGCAGAGCGTGAGTGCCGCCCCCAGGGTGTCGGCCGAATGTTTCGATTCGCGGAAGTAGTGAATGACGTGGATGGAGGCCTCGAGGGTGAACACCATCACCATCACCGAGAGGGCCCCCAGAATGAAGTTCATCTCACCGCCGCACCATTTGAAGACGGCCAGTGTGAAGTCGATGGTCCAGATGGTAAGGGCCAGCACCGAGAACGCGAGTTTCCAGTCGTTCACCCAGTGCCGCAACAGCAGCAGGCAGATCACGAGGGTGATGAGGAAAAACTTGGTGTTCTCTTTCTTGCCCCCCAGGCGATCCATCTCGGTGATCACCACCGGTCCCCCCGAGAGGGCGGTGTGAGGACCGAACAGACCCGAGTACTTCAACTCGGCCTCGACGTCGCGGACCGTTCCCGCCCGGTCTTTCAGCCCTGTGGCCGAGAGAAGCACGGCCACTCCCGCGAGATGCCCATCGTCAGACTCGGCCAGCCCGCGCAGACGCTGGGTGATCTGCTCTTCTGGAACTCCCATCTCGGTCATGGTGGTCCGCAGGCGGCCGGGGGACCAGCACTGACGGACGCCGGGAAGGCGGTCGAGCCGCCCGCAGAGCGCCTCGATCTGCTGCTCGGAGACACGCTGTGTCTCGAGTCCGATCATCACCATCTCTTCGACGCCGAAGTCGCGCTTGAACTGCTCGTAGGCCGACCGGACCGGCGACTCCACGGGGAGCCAGGTCTCGATGTCGTTGTTCGACCGGATCGACTGGGCTTGCCAGTGGATGAACGGGAACGACAGGGCGAGCAGCCACAGGATGGTGCGGCTGGAGTTCTTGTAGAATCGGGACAGCATGCCGTCTTGGGGGCAGGTCTGCCGACGCGCGGACGAGCGGGCGGGCGGAGGTGCACAACGTACCCTTGTCGTATCGAATGCCGGTGAAAGACCTCCCTAGTCCAAATACCAACAACCCGGGGCCTTCCCCTGAACAGGCCCCGGCCCCGATTACAACCGACAACGCTTCTGGAAACTGCCCCGCCGGCAAGGTTTGCCCGTACTACCTGTCTACACAACACCCCGGGAGATGGGACAGGCCCGGGCGGGCTGCCTAGAATGCAGCATCACATCGGAACTGGTCTCAAACAGGAGTTGCCTGAAGTGAAATTCGCCGTCCGTCTGGCTGTGGGGTCTGTGTTGGTGGTGTCGTGTTCAGTGTGGGGGGCCGAGCCGGGGCCCGCACCCTCGCTGACCGCGGGAGAGTCGAAGCATCTGGGCAACCTGCGGCAGGTGACCCAGGGGCTGCCCCGGGCTGGTGAGGGGTATTTCTCGGCGGATGGCAAGCAGATTGTGTATCAGGCGTACCCCATCGGCTATCCGTTCTACCAGATCTACACGCAGCCCACCGACGCGAATCAACCGCGGCTGGTCTCGACGGGACGGGGGCGGACGACCTGTGCCTACTTCTCGCCGGATGGTCAGACGATCTTGTTCGCGTCGAGTCATACCGATCCGCAAATCGACGTGACCGAGTTGAAGGCCCGCGAGGAAGCGGCCCGCGGGGGACGGCGCCGGTACCAGTGGGACTTCGATCCCCACATGGATCTTTACACCGTGAAATTCGATGGCACGGGGCTGAAGCGGCTGACCGACACCGACGGTTATGATGCCGAGGGGAGCTACTCTCCGGACGGTCGGCAGATTGTGTTCACCTCCACCCGCGATGGTGACCCCGACATTTACGTGATGAACGCGGATGGGAGCGACGTGCGGCAGATCACCAATGCCCCGGGTTATGACGGCGGTCCGTTTTTCTCTCCCGACGGGAAATGGATTGTCTTTCGCAGTGATCGCGAAGAGAAGGACATGCTGCAGTTGTATCTGGTCTCGGTCGACGGCAAGGTGGAGGTGCCGTTGACCAACAATCTCAAGCACGTGAACTGGTGCCCCTATTTCCATCCGTCGGGGAAGTACCTGATCTGGTCGGGTGCGGACTACACCACCGGTCGGGGAACCTTTCACCTGTTCACGATGGAAATCGATTGGAGCGGTGAGAAGCCCCGCGGGGGAACGGTCACTCAGATCACGGATCACGAGAAAATGGATGTGTTGCCGGTCTTCAGTCCCGACGGCAAGCACCTGATGTGGACGTCGACCCGTGCGGCGGACGGGTCGAGTCAGTTGTTCCTGGCCGATTGGCTGCGGTGAAGGCGGCGGGAGCGGTCGATCACGAGAATGGCCGACTAAGGGCCGGGCGGGTTGTGTTCTTGGGTGGGGAACTCCGAGAGCCGCCAGCGGGTTCGGGCGATGACCGAGTTGTCGACCGGATCGGCGACCGTATCTTCGATCTGCACCGCCCCCCAGGAGAGTTCGTCGCACCACCAGACCTGCCGACGGTAACGGGCCGT
>JBKCTR010000805.1:0-7294 GCA_046318755.1 Planctomycetaceae bacterium | reverse complement strand
TCGTTGGACCGGCGAGCTGTTTTCTCGACAACTGCTCTGCCACCGCAACAACCAGGGATTTTGATCGATCGCTGGAGAGGAAGTCCAAGGCGACACATGAAATGGTGTGTGCTGCCGGCACAGACATCGCTTCTGATGGTGGCTCGATGATGAATTCCCCAACGTCCCCACGATCCACGACCTTCCCGCGCACTCCAACCACCCGGCCGAACCATTCCTGAAGGGAATTCATACCCTCGCCCGGGGTTGCCCAGCGCAGCGCCGGCTACCCCGGGTACGATCTTCATTCCTGAAGGGAATGCATATGGGGATCTGGCTTCGACTGGGCTCTTGAAAACGTTTCGCGTTGTGGCCGCACTACGCTGCATTGTCCGAGCATCAGGCCCCGCGCCGTCACCTATTCCCCGGCATATGCAATCCCTACAGGATTGAGTTTTGTCTGGGGACCGTAACCCGGGGTAGCCACGTGCCGTGGCAACCCCGGGCTAGGATATGCAAGTCCTGCAGACTTGTTCCGGACCCGTGTGCCTTTTTGTCTGTCGGCGCGAATCTCGGTTCCGACGTGGGTTCGACAATGAATTCACCAACCGGCGACTCGGCCTGGCTCAGTCCGCCCACCAATATCGCACAATGCACCACAGCGCCTGAAAGCCATCTTTCCAGCCGATCTTCTTCCCCTCGGCGTAGGTGCGGCCTGAGTAGCTGATGGCGATCTCGAAGATCCGCAATTGCCGGCGGGCGACCTTGGCGGTGACCTCGGGTTCGAACCCGAAACGGTTCTGCTGCAGTGTGGGGGCGATCTCGTGGATCACCTCGGACCGGAAGACCTTGTAACAGGTCTCCATGTCGGTGAGGTTCAGATTGGTGAAGCTGTTCGACAGCGTGGTGAGGAACTTGTTCCCCAGGTAGTGCCAGTAATACAGCACGCGGTGCGGGCCGTCTCCCAGGAACCGGCTGCCAAACACCACGTCGGCCTTGTCTTCCAGAATCGGCTGGATCAGCTTGGTGTATTCGTCGGGATCGTACTCGAGGTCGGCATCCTGCACGATCACCACGGTGCCGGTCGCCTTGAGGAACCCGGTCCGCAGGGCGGCCCCCTTCCCCCGATTGACCTCGTGGTGGGCCAGTTGGAAGGTGGTCAGCGGGCTCGCCAGGCGCTCGGCCTGTTCCTGCATCACCTGCCGCGACCGATCGCGGCTGCAGTCGTCCACCAGGATGATCTCCTTGGGAATCTGCACGCTGGCGACACGCGACAGAATGGTCGGCAGGTTCTTCTCTTCGTTGTAGACCGGCACGACGACCGACAGGCGAAAGCCGGCGGGAATCTCGTAGAGCCCCAACTGCCGGCAGGCGGCGTCTCCCAGCAACTCGCGGGCGCGGGCCACCCACTCTTTGGAGTAAGGAGTCGGTCCTTCGATTTTGGTCACAAGCGTTCCCCTGGCAGTCCAGTTCCTTCTGACTTCGCAACCCACGCACGGAGACGCACTCCGCCGGCCGGAGTCTATACGCTTTGGGCCGTGGATGCGATGGCGCATCGGCCGGGAAGCCGGCAGACCCCGGCGGGGGTTGGGAAGGGCTCATCTCGGCCGAGAACCGCCCTGGACCCGACTGGGCTGGCGGAGACTGTTTTGAGCGATTTTCCGCAGGAATTGGGCCCTGCTTGACCCTCTCGGCAGCCGTGGCTATCGTCGCGGACAGTTCTCTTTGGAAAGGACTCGACCGCATGCTGTTTTCATTTGTGACGCGGGTTGCCTGGGCAGCCCTGCTGATGAGCCTGTTCTCGTTCTCTTCCCTGGCCGCGGCAGAACCGGGTGATGCCGCCGTGGGGGCCTGGAAACTCAAGTTCCAAACCCCCGACAACCGCGAGCGTGCCGGGACGGTGACCGTCGCCCGCGAGGGGGATCGCCTCAAGGGGAATTACAAGCCGACCGATTCCGACTCTCCCAATCCCGAACTCAAGTCGGTGGACTTCGCCGACGGGGTGCTGACCTTCGTCGTCTCGGCCGGGGACGCCAAGGTGACGTTCAAGGGGAAAATCGACGGCACGGCAATGAAGGGGACGGCGACCTACGAATACCTCGGCCAAAGCGGCAACTTCGACTTTGAGGGGGTCAAACAAGGCCCCCCCAAATTCGATGAACCACGGGCGGACGCGGCGCGCGGCAAGGTCGAGTTCGTCGAATACAAGTCGAAAGTGACCGAGGCGAATCGCCGGTATTCGGTGTACCTCCCTCCCGGGTATTCGACCGACACGAAGTACCCCGTGCTGTACCTGCTGCATGGTTCGGGCGATGATGAGACCGGCTGGAACACCAAGGGGGCGGCGGCGGTCATCCTCGACAACCTGCTGACCGACAAGAAGATGGTGCCGATGGTCGTCGTGATGCCCAACGGCTTCGCCAAGAAGCCCGGGGGCGATCCGAACAACCGGTTCGACTTCGCGACCTTCGGCCGCGATCTGCTGGAAGAGGTCATTCCCAGTGTCGAGTCGAAATACTCGGTGAAAACGGGGCGCGAAGACCGGGCGATCGCCGGTTTGTCGATGGGGGCCGCCCAGTCGCTGCTGGTGGGCCTGGGGAACCTCGACCGGTTCGCCTGGATCGGCGCGTTTTCGGGAGCGAACTTCTTCGGTCCCCAGTCCGACTATCTCAAGGATCCCGAGGGAGCCCGCAAGCTGAAGCTGCTGTGGCTGTCGTGCGGCGAGGGGGACAAGGGGATCGTCGAGAAGATGGCCGACCTGCACAAACTGCTCGAAGAGCAGAAGGTGCCCCACCTGCACCTGATTGGCCCGGGGGCCCATACCTGGGACGTCTGGCGGAAGGACCTGTTCGCGTTCGGACAGAAGCTGTTCAAAGAGAAGCCGGTGCTGTCTCTGAATGCCGCGACCCCCGCCGACCAGTTGAAGGTCGCCAAGGGGTTCCGGGCCGAGCTGTTGTACTCGGTTCCCAAGGAGACGCAGGGCTCGTGGGTCAACATGTGTGTGGACCCCAAGGGGCGGCTGATTGTCTCGGACCAGTACGGCGCGTTGTATCGGGTGGTTCCGGGAACGGCGGGGAGCGAGACGCAGGTCGAGAAGCTGCCCCATGCCATCGGCGGGGCGCATGGCCTGTTGTATGCGTTCGACAGCCTGTACGTGATGGTCAATGAAACGGTGAAGTTTGGCGACCAACAGCCCAAGCTGGGGCTGCACCGCCTGAAGTCGACCGACGGTGGAGACACCTACGGGGCTCCCGAACTGCTGCGGGAGTTCGTCGGACAGGGCGAGCATGGTTCACACGCCATCGTCCTCACGCCGGATGGCAAGTCGCTGTTTATCGTCTGCGGCAACCAGGCGAAGATGACCGAACTGGCCGGCTCGCGCGTGCCCCGGCTGTGGGGCGAAGACCACCTGCTGCCGCGCATGCCCGATGGCAACGGCTTTATGGCCGGGGTGTTGGGCCCTGGAGGCTGCATCTACCAGACTGATCCAGATGGCAAGTCGTTCGAATTGATCAGCACGGGGTACCGCAACCAGTTCGACGGGGCGTTCAATCGCCAGGGAGACTTCTTCACCTACGATGCCGACATGGAGTGGGACATGAACACTCCCTGGTATCGGCCGACCCGGGTTGCCTTGGCGGCCAGCGGGGCTGATTTTGGTTGGCGGAACGGGGCGGGCAAGTGGCCCGCCTGGTATCCCGACAGCCTGGGGGCGGTCCATGACATTGGTCCGGGGTCACCCACGGGGGTCTGCTTCGGTTACGGAGCGAAATTCCCGGCGAAGTACCAGGACGCGTTCTTCATCTGCGACTGGAGCTACGGCAAAATGTGGGCGGTCTCGCTCACTCCCAACGGAGCCGCCTACAAGGGGGAATCGGAAGAGTTCCTCTCGGGCTCTCCCCTGCCCCTCACTGATGTGGTGATCAATCCCAAGGATGGGGCGATGTACGTGACGGTGGGGGGCCGGCGGACCCAGTCGGGTCTGTACCGCGTGACCTACACCGGAGCGGAACCGACCACCCCGGTGACGGCTGCCGAGCCCCTGTCGGAACTGCATGCGTTGCGTCGCTCGCTGGAAGCGTTCCACGGGAAGCAGGACGCGGCGGCGATCGAGGCGGCCTGGCCGCACTTGAATCATGCCGACCGGTTCATCCGCCACGCGGCCCGGACGGCGATTGAGCATCAGGACGTGAAGCTGTGGCAGGAGAAGGCGTTGGCCGAGACCGACCCCGGTCGTTCGATCGCCGCCCTGCTGGCCCTGACCCGAGGGGTGGGGAAAGACCCGTTCCATCATCCCCGCCAGCCGGGGGAGGCGATTCCCGGTGCGGCGCTGCAGCAACCGATTGTCGAGGCGCTGGGGAAACTTCCCTGGAATGACCTGAGCCCCGCCCATCAGGCCGAGGCGCTGCGGGTCTACAGCGTGTTGTTCAACCGGTTGGGGTGGCCAAACCGCGGGTTGCGGTCGGCGGTGATCCAGCGGCTCGATGGGGCGTTCCCCTCGGCGTCGCGCGAGGTGAACACCGAGCTGCTGAACCTGCTGGTGTATCTCGAGGCTCCGGGAGTGGCGTCGCGGGCGGTCGCGCTGATTGAGCGGGCTCCGACCCAGGAAGAGCAGATGGAATACGTGCGGGCGCTGCGGGTCTTGTCGACTGGTTGGTCGCTGGCCGAGCGGAACGAGTATTTCGCCTGGTTCCTCAAGGCGGCGAACTTCAAGGGGGGGAACAGCCTGCGGGGGTTCCTGAAGCGGATGAAGGATGACGCCGTCGCGACGCTGTTGCCCGCCGAGAAGCAGCAACTGCAGGCGGTGCTGGACGCGCAGCCCGTTGGGCCCACGCCGATCGCCGGGAAGCCCCGTGCCCTCGTCCAGAAGTGGAAGCTGGACGAGCTGACTCCCACCTTGGCGGAGGGTTTGAAGGGACGCGATTTCGAGCGGGGACGACGGCTGTTTGGCGAGGCGAACTGCTTCACCTGCCACCGGTTCTCGGGTGAAGGGGGCGCCCAGGGGCCCGACCTGACCGGAGCCGGGGGACGCTTCAACCCGCGCGACCTGCTGGAGTCGGTGTTGGTTCCCAGCAAGGAAGTGAGCGATCAGTACCAGGCGATCGTCATCGAGAAGAAAGATGGCAAGATCGTGACGGGACGGATTGTGAACTACAACAACGACACGATGATCGTGATGACCAACATGCTCGATCCGAACGGACTGACCACCATCAAGACGGGGGACGTCGAGGCAATCGAGCGGTCGACCACGTCGATGATGCCCGAAGGGCTGCTCGATGTGCTCAACAAAGACGAGGTTCTCGACCTGATGGCCTACCTGCTCTCTCGCGGCGACAAGGCGCACGCGATGTTTGCGAATTAGTCTTCTGGTCTTGAATCGGCGGTGAGGCAAAATGGGCGTCACAACCTCGTTGCAGAGGTTGTTGACGCCCGTTTTCATTCTTTGACGCGTGGTCTTGGCACCGACGAGACCGGAGTGGCGCGCCAGAGGTACACCCCTTCATTCTCGTCGCGGGAACCGCCCCCCTCGCTGAGGAGAGTACCATCGGGCGAGATCGAGAGGGGAGTGGGAATCTCCATTTGGTAATCGTCGAGCTGCAGCAGGGGCAGCCCGGTCTCCAACTGCCAGAAATCGAGGGTCTGCCAGGCGGTGATGAGCGTGCGGTTGTCGGGAGTGACCAGTATGTCGCAGGCGGGTCGGGGAATCTCGGCCCGGAGTGCGAACGGGGACACCGTCCAGAGGCGCGTCACTTCGCGATCGGCGGTGATCAGTGTGTCTCCCCGGGGAGAGAACAACAGTCGCCCCACGGGACTCGACGACGCGGGTTCGTGATGTTCCAGTTGGCCACCGGGGAGATTCCATACGGTGAGGGCCCCGTCACTGTCGGCGGCCGCGAGGCGTTGACTGTCGGCCGAAACGGCCAGCTGGGAGAAACGGCGATTTCCCTCGGGCAGCGGCTCGGCGAGTTTTTGGTCGACCAAGGAATATCGCGCCAACCCATCGGGCTGGGCGAACAGCAGAAACCGGTTGTCGGGAGTGAATACGGGAGGGGCCGCGACGGTCCAGCGACCCCGGCGTTTCCCGGGGCCCGAGGGGGTCAGTTCCCAGAGTGTCAGCAGGTCGCGCTCGCGGGTGGCCGAGACCCCCAGCGCCGCCAGCCACCGCCCATCGCGGGAGACCGAGACCTGAGTGCCCCGGCCAGCCCCGGGATCAAATCCCGCCACCCGCTTTCCTGTCTCGAGGCTCCAGAGGGAGACCCAGCCTGTGCCGCTGCCGTCAGGACCGGAAAAACCCCCGAGCAGGATCTGGCGATTGTCGGGGGTGAGGGCCGAGCTGACGTTCCAGTGTCCGGAGGGAATGGTGCGCAGGTTGCGGCGGGTGCGGCTGTCGAACACCCGGGCCGAGTGGTAGTCGACGGTGATCACCGTCTGGCCATCGACCGGATGGTGAGTCTGCAGGATCGTCCAGGGATGCACCCCCAGGTTGGAGCGCTCCACCGATTCGTCGATATTCCAGAGGCGAAGCGTGCCATCCCAACCGCCGGTCACCAACCGTCCGCTGGCGGCATCCCAGACAAGAGTGCTGACCGCCCCGCGATGTCCCCGGGTCACGGCCAGTTCCTCGCCGGTCTCAATCTGCCAGACCCGGGCGGTTCCATCGTGGCAGGCGGCGGCGACGCGCCAGGGATCAGGGATGACGGCCAGTTTGCGGATGGGGCCGGTCTGGGCCCCCAGCCTGCGGACCAGGCCGCCGGTGGCGACGTCCCAGACCAGCAGCTCGCCTGCGAATCCGCCGCTGAGGACCCACCGGTCACCGGCGAAGGCGACGCAGTTCACCTGGCTGGGGACATTGGGAAACGTGCAGATTGCCTCGGCTGACTCGGCGTCCCACAGCTTGAGCTCGCCATGAGTCCGTTGGAACCAGACCGGGGCCCGATCATCCCCCGCTCCGGTGACCAATCGCGTGCCATCGGGGGACCATGCCAGCGACACAATTCCCAGTTGGCTCCCCTCGGTGCGCTGGTTGGCGCTCAATTCCGCAGAGATCGTTCCGGTCTGGCTGTCCCAGATTCGGACCCGGCCATCGAGGCTTCCGGAAGCGAGACGCTGACCATCAGGAGAAAACTCGAGGCAATGGACGTAATCGTCATGTCCGGTCGGAATGTCGAGCGTGGCGGAGGTCAAGAGCTGGATCAGCCGCAGGTTCGTGCCACTCGCCAGGGCGACCGATTGGCCATCGGCACTGGCGGCGAGCCCCCCCACACTGCCGAGGTCGAAACCCGGGGTGGGTTCGAGAAGACGCGTGCCTTCG
>JBKCTR010000804.1:0-4271 GCA_046318755.1 Planctomycetaceae bacterium | reverse complement strand
CGGGGGCGAACAATTGCTCGGGCGATTCAGCCACGCTCTGCAGCCAGTCGGTCGGCAGAGTCGCCTCACCCCGCAGGCGGTTCTGGCCCGACTTCAAACGGCGCACATGCCGATTTCCCCGTCGCCAGGCACGGTCGGCCCGATCCCAACCCAGGCGGGCCTGATGAACCAAGCGGTCTTCGAGAATCCGCGCGACGCCTTCATCCCGGGAAACGCCCCTCGGGATCGGAATGGGCCAGCCATTGGTCAGGGCGAACCAGTCAATGAGCGAGAGACGGGGAGACCCAACCCAGCGTCCCGGCTCCACAGCGAGGTAAGCCCGCCAAAACCGCCGCCGGTCGCTCTTGGTCGACATTCCGACAAAAAACTGATGGAAACTCGCCAGATTCGCGACCCGCGAAGAATCCGCAAGCGGGTCCGTGCGATGCAGAGCCTGCAGGTCGATCAGGTGCAGACGGGGCCCAGCCGAGGTTGGCTCCACCAGCACATTTCCCGCGTGCAGGTCCCGATGATCGCCCCCCTGGCCGTGCAGTTCACCTACAAATCGCCCCAGGGCCCGGGCCAGTCCCTGCCGCCAGACGGCCAGCTCGGCCCCCACCAGCGTTTGGCACTGGTGCCGACAATGCTCGTCGAGAGGCACCCCGGGAATGGCCGACGTCACCAAGAGACTTTCGCAGGGGGACCCCCGCTGGCGGCGCAGCCCCACCCCCAGTGGTGTGATCGTCGAGATGCCCCGCCCGGTCAGCCAGTGGGCCTGATCGCGCTCATGCTCGGCACGAGTCTGCCTGACGAAGTGTTTCAACCAATTCCACCAGCCCACGGGATGGAAATGCTTGACGAAGAACTCGCCCCGCGTGGTCCGCAGCCGGTAGACCGTGCGATGCGGGCCGGTCTTGATGGTGGTGATTCCGCCGGCCGAGGTCAGCATGCGCTCCAGCCCCCCCTCGATCCAATCCGCCGGCGGGTTGGCCGCCAGGTCCCCTCGCCAGTCCATCTGCGACCAGAGGGACACCAGCGGATGCTCGGTCGACTCGCGCACCAGCCGCTGGCTCAGTCGGGTCGGGCGGCGGGTGGTGGAGAGGGATGACATGCCGGGGGATGGTGGGTGACGGGTGGCGGGTGACGGGTGGTGGGAAAGGACGCCGGACCATGGAAATCGCGATGCGCGACCTGCCGGCCGGTCCCCGGACCGAGATCGGGTCGGGTTCAGCGGTCGCGGCGGGGGTCTTCGAAATCGTCTTCGAAACGTGGCTGACCGGTGGAATCGGGCGGGTCGTCGGGCTCTTCGCTGGGACCGAGGCCATCGGTGATCTCGGAGTCTTCGGCGGGAATGTCGTCCGCGTCCCGCGAGCGCGACCAGGCGGTCGGCTTCAACCACGAGGGGGGCAAGGGAACGGAACCGCTGGCTTCCATGATGTCGGCCCGCTTGGCGAGAGTGAGGTTCTTGACGAGCCGGGGGTGGGCCGCCCACTCGCGGAGCGTCCAGCCCCGCACATCGACAAACGGATCATGCCAGTCGGGAGAGGGTTTACGGACGAACTCCACCCCCTGGGGAGTGCGCAGCACGTGGAACTCGTAGACGCAGGCCATCAGCCCCGCGCCACAGGCCATCGTCAGCAGAAAGCCCAGCAGCTTGCGCAACATCGCATCGCATCCCTGCGAACCAACCGACCGCTCAGCGGGAGCCACGTCCGAACCACTCCCGATTCCGGGCGGGAGTCTCTCGAATTTCCCCGGGGGGGTAAAGACGGTTTTGCCCCCCCCGGGAAGTTGGGAAGTTCGGGGAAGTTTCAGGTTCCGGCTATCCGCAGGTCCCCTTCCGGTGGATGGGCTCCCGGTCCGAGAGGACTTCCGCGACGACTTCCGTTCCCATTGGCGTGGAACAACCCCCCCTCGTCAAAACCGGGACAGAAGGCCCGCACAACGTATACATCCGCTGCGATTTCACTCAGAATGACCTGCGGCCAAAGACAATCGGGCAGACAAACCAGCGTTTCGGCCCGCCCTGACGTAGGGCGAAGTGCTCCGTTGATGTGGCTGCTGGTGTCCGTCGTCCCCAATCCGCCTGAGAATTGCCGTGCTGGCTGGTCCGCTGTTCACACGTGAAGTTCTCACGGCACCCCGCTCGCTCCGCCACTTTGTCCTGCGGGCGGGCTACGTCTTCGCCCTTTTTGTTCTTATGTACACCGCCGGGCAGGCGACGTTTGGCTGGCGACCGGCGACGGGCGTGGCCGAGCTGGGGCGGTTTGGCAATCAGTTGTTCCAGATGTTCTCGGCGGTGCAACTGGCGCTGGTGCTCTTCTTTGCCCCCCTGTTCGCCGCCAGCCGGATCGCCCAGGAAAAAGACCGGCAAACGCTCGTGTTGCTGCTGATGACCGACTTGCGCAGTGCCGAGCTGGTCTTGGGCAAACTGGGGGCCAGCCTGCTGGCGGTGGCGGTGTTGCTGTTGGCGTCGGCTCCCGTGCTGGCGTTGGTCTCGATCTTGGGGGGGGCCTCAGCCGCCCAGATTGGCTGGTCAGTGGCGTTTTGTGCGGCAGCCGGGCTGGCCGCCGGCAGTTGGGGCTCGCTGGTCGCGTTCTGGCGCGACAAGACCTTTCAAACACTGGCGATCAGCGTGATTGGGCTGGCGCTGTTCATCGGGGTAGTGGAGGCGGTGATCGCCCTGGTTGGCGGGGCCGAAACCACCGTGGGACGGCTGCTGTCGTACTGCGACCCGTTCCGCGGGATGGCGCTCATTCTCGATCCCCTCGCCGCCACCTCGCAGGTGGGCGTGGCCCGGGTCGATGCGTGGCCCTACGTCGTGGCGATGTTGCTGCTGGCCCTGGTGCTCAATGTCATCGCCATCGCCCGCCTGCGGATCTGGAACCCCAACCGCACGATGAACGAGCCAACCCGTGCGGCCGACGAGGATTCCCCCGGCTCGACCACCGCCACCAGCATTCGCTCACGCGACCGCCAGATCTGGTCGAACCCGGTCATCTGGCGCGAGATCTGCACCCGGGCGTATGGCAAGCGCATGGCCCTGGTGAAACTGGCCTACCTCATGCTGTTCCTGTTCGCGGGGCTCTATGCCCGTCAGGCGGGGGGCGAGAAGGTGCTGGGAATGATCTCTCCCCCTGGGTTCGCCTTCGTGGGTCTGGCGCTGGTGTCTTTGTTGCTGGTGAATGCCCAGGGAGTGACCGCCATCACCACCGAGCGCGACGCCAAGACCCTCGAGCTGCTGCTGGTGACCGATCTCACGCCGCGTGAGTTCATCTTCGGCAAGCTGGGGGGCATTCTCTACAACACGAAAGAACTGCTGCTGCTGCCCCTCGCCGGCGCTGCGTGGTTTGCCTGGCTGGGGTTCCTCAGTTGGGAAAATCTTTTGTATGTGGTGATTGGCTTCGCCACGCTGGCGATCTTCGCCTCGGTGTTGGGCATTCACGCGGGGCTGACCTTCAACAACTCACGCACCTCGATCGCGAACAGCCTGGGAACGATGTTCTTCCTCTTCCTGGGGGTCTTCATCTGCATCATGCTGATCGTCGAGGCACAGGCCTCGTTCGCCGTGCAGTTGCCCAGCTTTCTGGTCTTCTTCCTGGGGGGCAGCATGGGGCTGTGGGCGTCGCTGACGCACCGCAACCCGTCGAACGCCCTCACCGCGTCTGCCTTCCTGCTGCCGTTCATGACGTTCTACTCCATCACCAGCTTCCTCATCGGCAACACCCTGGGGGTCTGCGTGGTGCTGGTGTGCGCCTACGGCTTCACCACACTGGCAATGCTCATCCCCGCCCTCAGCGGGTTCGATTTCTCGCTGGGTCGCTCGGGGCCGGATAAGGAGTAAGGCGCGGCGGGATCCATATGTCACCGGGTTGGTCCAGTCGCCGGTGCGCGCGCCTCATTCGATCGCGGCGAGCTTGGTTTCCCCAGCGCCTACTTCAACAGTTTCTCAATCGCCTCGCGCAGCTCTTCGCCGCGCACATCGACGAACGCCACTTTCCCCTGGCGGTCCACGAGGAACAGGGCGGGAATGGTGCGCACCTGGAAACCGGCCGCCACAGGGCCCTGTCCCGAGGGGTTCAGCAGTTGCCGCCACTCGAGGCCATTCTGTTTCGCGAAGCCGGTGACCTGCGCGGCTGACTCGTCGAAACTCACTCCCACAATCTCAAATCCCGCCTCCCGGTGTTTGCGATAGAGCCGTTTCAGATTGGGAAACTCGGCCAGGCACGGCGCACAGTTGGTGGCCCAGAAGTCGACCAGCACGACTTTGCCGGTGTAATCGCTCCAGTTGG
>JBKCTR010000803.1:0-23827 GCA_046318755.1 Planctomycetaceae bacterium | reverse complement strand
AGCCGGTTTCTCCTGGGCAAACGTTTCCAGCCATCCACCACACAACACCACAGCGCACCAACAGACCGCCATGATCTGCCTGTTCATCGAGAATCCTCTCCGTTTCGAATGTTACGAGCGTCCCGCCACAATCCAATCCGTTGTAGCACACAGGTCCAACACCAACCACAACCGACCAACGCTTGCAGCTCCGGCATCAAAGACCGATGATGCGTGACGTCGGTCCCTCCGTCCAACTCCTGAATGTCGATCGCAGGATCCCCCGCTCACCGAACCGGTGCCGCTGGTTGACACATTCAGAGGGGAGCACTCTCTCGGGACCAATCTCCGTTCTTCATTCTACCCGCCCGTCCCGCAACGAGTTTCAAACAGTTCGCACCATGCAGATTACCCACGGTACGACCGCCGTCGTCGAAGCAAATTACGACTACACCTACGTGCGAATTCACGCCGACAATGGTCAATACGGAACAGGGGAGTGTTTCTTCGCTCCGGGACTGACCACAGCCCTGCACGAGATGCTGCCGCTGCTGGAGGGCAAAGATCCACGCGAGGTCGATCGGCTGTGTCGGTTTCTGTGGCGCAAGGGATCGGTAGCAGGAGCGGTGGCGGGGTATCTTTACAACGCCATTAGTGGAATCGAGGCCGCGCTCTGGGACCTGGTCGGGAAGTCCTGGGGGGTTCCCTGCTGGCAGTTCCTGGGGGGCAAGGTGCGGGATGAGGTGCGGATCTATGTCGACTGCCATGCGGGCGACAATGTGGAAAGCTGGGGTCCCATGCTGGATGCCCGCGAGCCCAAGTGGCTCCGCGACGCCCTCGCCGGCCGTCCCCAACATGACGAGCGCTATGAGCCCGAGATGTATTTTAACCGGGCCCGACAGATGGTCGCCGCTGGATTCGACGCGATGAAATTCGACATCGACTCGATCGTGGTGCTGACGGGAGAGGAACTCAACCGCCCCCTGACGCGGGCCGAGATGGACAAGATGGCGGCCTGCGTGGCGGCTGCCCGAGAAGGTGCCGGAGACAGCGTCGACCTGGCGGTTGACTGCCATTGGCGGTTTGCCCCCACCGAAGCAATTCGCATCGCCCGCGCCCTCGCCCCCTACAACCTGCTGTGGCTGGAAGACCCCTGTCCTCCTGAAAACTTCCGGGATGTGGCCGAGATCCGCGCCTTGGGGATCGTCCCCATCCTGACCGGTGAAAACCTGAACCGAAGGCACGGGTTCTGGGACTTGATCACCCATCGCGGCTGCGACCTGGTCGCCCCGGATATCCAGAAGTGTGCCGGGATGCTGGAAGGAAAACGGATTGGTGAACTGGCCGAAATGCAGGGCATTCGCTTCGCCCCCCACAACATCGCCTCACCCCTGGGCACCATGGCCAGCGCCCATGTCTGCGCGACGCTACCGAATTTCGTGGCACTTGAATTCCATGGATCCGATGTTCCGTTCTGGAACGAGCTGATCACCCGCCCCGATGTTCCAGGCCCAGTCATCCAGAAGGGACGCATTCCCATCACCTGCGCCCCGGGCCTGGGATGCGAACTGAACGAAGTCGTGGCGAAACAGTACGCCAAACCGGGCGAACCCTGGTTTGTCTGAGCCAAGCCAGACACATTCGCTCGTGGCAATGCTCAACGACTGGGTGTGCCTTTGTCGGTCAGACAGGGGCTGACTCGCCCCGCCCCGGGTTGACAGAGAATCCGCAGGTGTTTCGCTACGCCCGCGTGTCAACAGCACTCAGAACACCGTCAACAGCATCCACTGAGCCGAGCGAATCAGCCAGGCGCGGTCGGCCGGCTCGACCCTCTTCTCCAGCAGCAGCGTGCGGGTTTTGGCATGGATGTTTGAGACCGTGAAACGCTGCTGATCTGTCAGACGGCCTCTTCCCCGTTCGCGCAGTGTGTCATCGACCTGCAAGAGAGTTCCAGTGATGCGCTCGATGGTCTCGACCTCTCCCAGGGTGTGCTCGGGGAGATCGGACCAGGTGGGCGGGTTTTCCCTCGACGCGACCTCCTGCACCACGTCGCGGATGACCTGCGTGATGTGTCCCAGCCGCTGATAGTCGATCCGATCCGCTGTATCGGTCGGCTGGTGATAATCTCGATGCTCCCCACCCGAGAAGAACAGAAAGGGAACCTTCTCTCCCTTGAAGGGCCCGTAATCGCTGCGCACCCCCACCAGGTCGACCCCCAGATGCGAAACCTCGAGGTTGCCTGGCGGAGTGACGGCATCCACCAACGACCTTAGTCCGGGCGCGTGCTCGCCCCCCATCACAAACCCTGCCGGCAGGGGAAGGTCGCCCAGCGTTCGGCCAATCAGCTCGGCGGTCACAAACAGCTTCACCCGTTCGAGTGGCCAAGGAGGATGGGCCACAAACCAGCGTGACCCCCACAGCAGGCTCTCTTCGAGGTCACAACTCAGAAACACCACACTTCGGCGCGGGGCCACGGTTTGGGCCGCCAACAACCGCGCCACCTCCAGCATCATCGCCACACTGCTGGCATTGTCGTCGGCACCGTGATACGTCTTGCCACCCCGGATTCCGAGGTGGTCGAAATGGGCACTGACGATCACATATTCGTCCCGCAATCGGGCGTCACTCCCGGGCAGCACGGCCCCCACATTGATTCCCATAACGGTCGCCTGGCCCCCAGTCTGCTTGGGCCCCGGAATCTCCTGCAGGTAACTCTGCTCAGGAAACAACGGCTGCAGCCCCAGTTCGCGAAACGCCGCCACGAGATGCTCGCGGGACTTCCGTTTCCCTTCAGCGGTCCCCCGGCCTTCAAACTGCGGCGAGGCGAGGAGGGAGACATCCCGCTTCAGACGATCAACCTGCGGGACTGCCGACTCTTCCGATTGGGCAATTTGTACGGCAACAAGCACGCTCCCCAGCACCGTCAGCCAGGCCAGCCTGCTCACCCGAACCATTCTGTTCCCAGGCCTCGACCCGGGCCGAGCGAATCTCTTCAAAGTGTTTCTCCACAGGCATTTACGACAACCATCGTAGAGCACTCACCGAGCCGGTTGGCGCGGTTCTGCCCGGATTGCCGAGGATTCCTGTTGTAACGGATTCCCGCAGGCCGATGAATAGGAGCATGCATGAGCGGCAACGCAGCCCTTCGTGCCCGATTGCGATTTCGACCCGGACGCGGACCAATTCACGGAAGGAATGGACATGTCCCGCAAGACGATTTTGGGTGTGCTGGCCTGCCTGTCGCTGATTGTGGGCGTCATGGCCGGTACTCCCACCAAGGCGCAAGCCGCCCCGATTGGCCAGCCCAGTGATTGGGGCCGGTTCTACTACTACCCGTACGTTTACTATCCCCACAATTTCCAGGCCCCGGTTCAGTACGACAACATGTACTACCGGTATCCCCAGGAACGCCAGATTCCGGTCTACAACAAAAACTGGCACAACTTCTACCTGATGCCTCGCCCCTGGCATAAGGGTCACGCCTACATCCTCGACGTGTTCTAGGAACTGTTGCGGAATTCCAGCAAACGCGGCTCGACCGGAACCGAAAGGATTCGTTCCCGTCAGCCCGTGCCGCGAATCCCGCCGCCAGACATGACGGGGAACCGATGCAGGGTACCCCCGGCTGTCCTTCACCGGATGGTCGGGGGTTTTTGCTGCGCGGTGGTCCCGCTTCGCGCTGGCTCCCCGGTGAGCACGGTCTCGGAAAACAGCTTTCAGAAGGGCCGTTACTCATCAGAGTCCGGCTCAACCGGCGACTCGCCGGTGTCCCTCGCAGAGCCATCTTCTGAGGAATCGGGGGGAGATTCCGACAAGGGCGGTGCAGCCCCCTGTTGAATGCAATACAAGAATCGATCACTCCGCAGCAACAGCCGGGGGCCGACCACGGCTGGCGAGGCGAAGGTCCGACCCTTGAGGCGATTGACGGCCAGTTTCTGGAATTGGTCACCCGCACGGACCACGTGGGTCTGCCCCTCTTCGCCCAGGCAGTAGATTCTTTCGCCGATGGCTGTGAGGCTGGCCGAATAGTTCCCTCCCAACCGCTGTTTCCAAACGACCGCACCGTCTTCACGCGCGACACACGACAAGATGCCGTTGTCGCTGAGCAGGTAAACGTGCGGACCCAAAATGACGGTTGAGGGGGTGAAGGGAACCCCCTGCGAGAGTTTCCACTTGATTTTCGAACCGGTTATGTCTCCCGCCCCTCCCAATTCAATCGCCAACAGCGAAGCCGAGTCGTACCCGGTGGCCACGTACACCAGACCGTCCGCAGTGACCGGGCGTGGGATCACCGAGTAGCCCTCATACCGGCAGCGCCACAATTCGACCCCCGTGGCAGCGTCATAGGCCCAAACATGATCGCCGCCGGGCGCGATCAGTTCATTGCGCCCGGCACGGGGAATGACCAGCGGGGTGGCGTACGAATGCCGGCTGTCGCGGGGAGTTTTCCAGCGAATCTCACCGGTCTGACCATCGAGTGCCAGCAGGAACTGCGGCGACTCCACTCCCGCCCGGGCCACCTTGTCGTAAAACGGTCCGCTCATCCCGTCACAGACCAGAATCAGCAATCCCTCGACCAGAACCGGCGACCCGGCCGAACCATGATGGTGGTAATAGGGCACGGTCCGCTTCCACACAATCCGTCCCGAACGCTCCAGACACGCAGTCCCATTCCCACCAAAGTGGACGTAAATCCGGTTGGCGGCCAGCACGGGTGTGGGAGACGCATGGCCGTTCTTGGGATGTACGCCCCCCGGACGGTCGACGTCGAACACTTTGATGTTCCGCACGATGCGCCCCGTTCGCGTGTCACAGCAGATCACCCGCAGCGACTTGCCCGACTCGGTCGCGGCGGTCACCCAGGTCTCGTCCCCATCCACCACCGGTGAAGACCATCCCTGCCCCGGCAGACGCGTCTTCCAGGCAATGTTCTCGGTCTCGGACCAGGCGACGGCGACCCCCTCATCCGTGGCAATCCCCTGCCCCGTCGGTCCCCGGAACTGGGGCCACTCAAGCCCCTCCCCGGCGGGCAGCCCTGAGGTCGCCAGCCACAGGCAGATCCACAATCCAACGGAAATGCCAAGACATTGTCGCAGCCGGTTCACGGTTTCGCTCCCGGCACCCGGTGCAGCGTGTAGTAACCCACCGCGGGCCACAGCGGCTCACCGGTCGCCGATCTCAACCCATCGAGCTTGAATTCGTAGACATGCCCCGTTTGACGACCGGTGGTCACCAGGCTCGACCGACGGCCATCAGCACTCAACTCCACCCGCTCGACCACCAGCCGATGCTGACCACTGTCAGGGGTGGCATAGCCACTGGTCCACTGCCGGGTCGTCCCGGAAATCGCATAGAGAGACAACTCCTGGGCCAAACGCGCATCGACCGGCTGGGTGAAATGGATCTCAAATCCCGTCGGCGTGGCCGAAATCCGCTCAATCCCCGCAGGCAACTCAGCGCGACGACGCAGCTTGACAATTTCACCCACGTTGGGCCCACCGTTCCAACCACTGTCGTGGATTCCCCCAATGTAGAGGTCACCCCCCGGTGACTGCGTTCCACACAGCACACCCAAAAAGCCCCGCCGCACTGAAGGACCCGGAGGCTCCCCAGCCGCTGGCTCGGCCACTGTCCCGCTGAGCATGCGGTTGGCAGGCAGGCTGAGGGGATAGATCCCCCCCTGATACACCCCCGCCACCTTTTCAAGAGACATCCGCACCAGGAACCGGGTGTCGTATTCACATCCCACCACTTGACCTCCGAACGGCTCGCGTGGACCAGTCGCCAGAAAGAAAATTCCGTTCACACTGCGGGTCCAGGGGTGGGGAATCTGAATGGCCGGAGGTTGCTGAGACAACTCGTGCGGTTCTTCGAACAGACTGGGGACGCCGTACCGTGCTCCTGTCACGAGGTGGTTCAACTCGTTGAAAGGGTTCTGCACCCCCTGATTGTCGGTGACGAAAATGTCGCCAGCGGCATTCCGGGCCAGGCCAATCGGATAGCGGAATTCGTGCCCCACGGGAGTGACGGTCCCATCGGGATCGATCCGCAGCACCTTGCCCCGCCAGCGCCCCTGGTCCGTGGTGCGGCCCGCCTTGGCGTAGTCGCTCCCCAGGCCTATGTAGAGGCGGCCCGCGTCATCACGCACGATACCGGTGGTCCAGTCGTGGTAGTCATCGGTGTAACCCCAACCATCCGCCACCACCGCTCGACGACGCGCCCGCCCTTCCCCATCGAAATCTCCCAGCCGCAACAACTCGGGCTTGTGGGCCACCAGCAGATCATTCCCGTCGGCCAGCAATCCAAACGGGGCCGACAGACCCTCCTCAACCAAAACCAGGCGATCCGGCAGACCATCGGCATCGGTGTCGCGTACCAGGTAGACGTGCCCTTTGAGAGAGGTGAAGGCGAGCGTCCCGTCGGCCAGAAACGCGAACGCTGTCGGCATGATGGACGCTGGCAGTGGCAGCCGGATCGCATCGAAACCGGGGACGGCATCAATCTCAACCCGAGCCTCCAGCAGGCCCGCCCCCCCAGACGCCCCAGACACCACAGTGGTCTCGGCCGTGGCCGGTTGGATTGACGCTGGCACATCCAACGAACCCTCAGCCGCAGCCAACCGCACCTCCACCGCTCCACGGTGACCGGCCTCAACATGGTCCAACACGACGTCTCGAAACACCCAATTCCCGTCGTCAGTCCGACTGGCGGTCCGAACCAGAACCCGAATCGAATCGGGAACTCCGCGCACTTCGAATTCCCGGTGAATCACCCCGGACACCGCGCCCGAATCCGGTGCCACCAAAGGGCGGACCATTTCAATCACCTGAATCTGCAGCGGCCGATCCTCCCCGGCAAAGTGCAGGTCATATCGCAGTTCCATCCCACCCGGCGTGGATCGATAGCTGGTGACGCGTCCGGCCCGCCCATGCTGCAGTGTGGCGGCGATGGACGGCTGGCCGGGCGATTGCAGCCGAACATCAGACAATACCCCCGCCGGGTCCGCCGGGACGATCTGCAACCCACTTCCAGCCGGTTCCCAGTACCAGCTTTTGCCCGAAGCGCGCTGTCGGGCGAAGGCTCCGCTCCACCACCCGCGCAGAGCCATGGCGTCGAGGTCGAACACCAAGTGGCCCGGGTTGGCAAATCCCACGGCCAGCGCGCGGGGAATGATCTGGGACTGCAGCGCATCCCCCAGGTTGAAGACATCGCGGACCACTTTCGGGAGCCCACCTGCGACCGGCTGCAGCTCCTGCTCAACACTGGAAGTGTCGAAGGGAGGAGGCTTGGTTTGGGACAGCGCCCCCCAAAGGGCGCCCAATTGATGATCGAGCCGCTCGTGCAGCACCCCGGGAGCAGGGCGGACAAACGCGGGCATTTCCATGTTGGGGATGATCCGGATGGGCCCCTGCACCCACCGCCGAAAAAACTCGGGACGCATCCGTTGATCAAGCCGATGCAGATCCGAACCTCGGGTCGACAGGGCGACCCCCCGGGGCTCAAACGCTCCGACCTTATGGCAGCCCACACAGCTGAACCCTCGAGCCCCCCCCAAGGCGATTCCCGCCCGGGTCCACTCGGCGGCGGCAATTTCTGGCGGTGGAAGCACCGGCAGCGGTAGAGCCCCCCCAGGCCCCTCGGCGGGGATGCGGTCGTGCTGGATCAAATGCCGAACCAGTGTCTCACGGTCCTGATCACTGTGCCGAAAGCGGGGCATACGCACATTCAGCCAGGGAAGCCGGCGCGGTTGATCGCCCGCAACCGCCCGCGCCAACCACTCGTCCCGCAGCTTGTCTCCCACAGCGGTCAATTCGGGAGGCAACAAACCCTCACTTCGGGCCGCTGCGCCCGCGACCCCCGCCAGCAATTGGGCCACCACCGGTCGCAGGCCTTCGCTGCCATCTCGCGCGTGGCAGTTCAGACAGCCGCGACGGTGCAGTAGCGTGGCACCGGCAATCTCTTCCTCGTGTTCGTGTGTGGACCCGAAAAACCCCAGAATGGCCCGACGATCGACATCAGAAAGGCGAAACCGGGGACGAGTCGGACCATCGGCCTGCCATGTCAGGCAGGAGCGGGCCGCGGTCAGTTCGGCCGGTTTCCACGGTCGCCGGGAGGGCTCGACCGGGGTCTGCTCCGTCGCGGTCAGACGGTGGCAATTGACGCACCCATGCCGTTCCATCAACTGGCGTCCGCGCTGCGAGTCTCCTGGCACGTCCGTCGACTGGCTGCGTGGGGCCTCCACGGTCAAAGCGGCCACAATTGCCGCGACCTCTTCATTCAACAGATCGAATCGCGGCATCTGGTGGAGGGGATTCCATTGTTCGGGGGCGGTCAATTGCCGCGCGATCGCCTCGGGGGTCAATTTGTCGGCCACCCGGTCGAGGGCTCCTCCCCCCCAGAGAAACTCGGTCCCCAGACGTTCCTGGGGCGTCCCTCCCGGTTCTCGCCAAGTGTGACACGCAAGACAGCCCAGCGAACGAATCAACTCATTCCCCCGCGCCCCCAGATCGCCCCCCCCCTCGACCGACGGGACAGCCGGAAGATCCACACCACCAGTGGACCCCAGGAACGCGGCGATGTCACGTCCCTCCTGGCGATTGAAACCAAACTCGGGCATGCGAATCCGCTGGGTTTCGTCCCCCATTCCGGTCAGATGCCGCTCCACCCACCCCGGCTGCAATCCAACCCTGCGATCGGTCAGGGGAGCCGCCGGCAAATTGCCGGGGCGCACGCCGAGTTCATGGCAATTCCGACACCCGAGCGCGGCCACCAGCTCGGCTCCTCGGGGCACCAGATCTGATTCAAGATCGGCAACCTCGCTCTCCAACGCCCTGCCGGGAACTGGTTCGAGGGAAAATCCAGGACCCGACCAAAACAAACGCACGCTGGCCTGTGGCACCGTCTTGGTGAACTGCAGCCAAACGGGCACATCCTGTCCCGAGAGCACGACCGGGGGACCGACAATCCAACCAGGGCTCTCCCGCTCTCCGTCAAGCACCTGCTGGCCGTCAATCCGTAAAGTCACCCGGCCCTGGGTGTACACGGCAAACTGGAACTGTCCCGGAAGGGGAGTGATCAGATTCCCGCTCCAGATGACAGAGAAGTTGCGGGAATCGAGCCTGGGATCGGGACCGAGCGTTCCCCAATCGAACGCCAATTGTCGATCGGATCGGGTTACCACCGCGGCTGGCGAGGAATACGATCCCAACAACCCCGGTTGGGATTCCTGGGCGTTTCCCCATCGAGGGGCCATGGCCATCCCGAACCACAGGCAGGCCGACCAGACTGACCATCGCGGACGGTGGGGCATGATTGCGAAGGTGGGGTTGAGGGGAAAAGCACACGAGTCGCTCCACCACGAAGCAAGGGCGTGGTGGCAGGCCGCCTGCAAAGCTGTTATATCGAGGCCCGTTCTCGGTGTCGTCTGTCCTGGGGAGGAACGTCGGTTGTGGCGGTTTCGATGGAGGAATTGACCTCTCTGTTGGGTCGGCTGCAACAGGGAGAGGTGGGGGTCGAGCAGGCGGTAGAACAGTTGAGCCGCGCGGGACTGGTGACCGTCGCCGAAAATGTGACCGCGCAGCTCGATCTCGACCGCCAGCGACGGTGCGGCTTTCCCGAGGTGGTGTACGGTCCTGGCAAGACCCCGGAAACCCTCGTCGGGATCCTGCGGAGAATTACCGAGCACCGACAGCGGGGGTTGGTCACCCGGGTCTCCCCCGAGCAGGCGGCGTTTGTTTCAGAGAAACTTCCGCCAGTATTGTACAACCCCGTCGCCCGCACCCTGCGGCTGGATCCCCCTGATGCCGACGCCACCCCCTCACAGGGTGAATTGGGATTTGTGGCGGTCATCACCGCTGGTTCCAGCGATCTGCCAGTGGCGGAAGAGGCGGTGGAGACCGCCCGCTTCATGGGTTGTCTGGTCGATCTGATTGTCGATGTGGGAGTGGCCGGGCCGCACCGCCTGCCTGCCCAGAAGCACCGGTTCGAAAACGCCGATGCCATCGTGGTGGTGGCGGGAATGGAGGCCGCGCTCCCTTCGGTGGTTGGCGGCTACGTCAGTTGCCCGGTCTTCGGCGTGCCCACGAGCGTGGGTTATGGAGCCCATCTCGGGGGGCTGGCCGCACTGCTGGGGATGATCAACAGTTGTGCCGCGAATGTGACGGTGGTCAACATCGATGCGGGCTTCAAAGGGGGCTACCTGGCGGGGATGATCGCCCGACGCCTGGCCGAGGCGCGCCGCCGCTGATGTTCCGGGCGGGCACCGGCTCGGCCTCGGTAATGGCCCCACGCTCTCGACGCGAAGCCGAGCATCAGCGTCCAGACCGCCCGGGAATCTCACCTTGGGGAATCAGAGCGGAAAACTCGCGCAGCACCTGGGACAACCGTTCCAGCGGCACCCCGATCACATTGGCAGCGCTGCCGCGCAATTCCGTCACGAAGGGGTCGTTCGGCCACTGCAAGCCATAGGCGCCGCACTTGTCGCGCCATTCTCCCGAGTCGAGATACGCCTCGCGCTCGGCCTCGGTCCAGACACGCATCTGGATCGAGGTCGCTTCACAGCCGGTCAGCGCGACACCATCGGTCGTGCGAAGCAGGCACCAGCCTGTGAGTACCTCGTGCGCCACCCCCGACATCGCCTGCAGCATGCGGCTGGCATCGGCGCGATCGACCGGCTTCCCAAAAATCTCGCCTCCCACATGTCCCACCGTGTCGGCGGCAAGAATGAGGCCCTGCCCCCCCCTCCGCGCCACGGTGCGGGCTTTGAGCTGGGCGATGTGGATCAATCCCGCTTCGAGATCCCCCAGCGACAGCGGATGGGGTTCGTCGAGATGCGCTGCAACGCATTCGATCTGGTATCCCGCAGCGGTCAGCAGTTCACGCCGCCATTGCGACTGGCTCGCGAGGATCAGGCGTGTCATGGGTATTTGAAGAACCCCCAGCCCGTCTTGCGTCCCAATCGTCCGGCATCCACCAGTTGCGTCAGCAGTGGACAGGGGCGGTATTTGGGGTCACCCAATTCCGCATGCAGCACCCGCAGAATCGACAGACAGACATCCAGACCAACAAAGTCGGCCAACTGCAGCGGCCCCATGGGGTGATTGCAGCCCAGCCGCATCAGTTCGTCGATGGTCGCCGCGTCGGCAGTCCCTTCCTGCAACACGAAGGCCGCCTCATTGATCAGCGGCAGCAGAATGCGATTGACCACAAAACCCGGCTGGTCCTTCACAATGAGCGGCTGTTTTCCCAGGCGTTTGGCCAAGGCAACCGTGCAGTCCACCACAGCCTGAGTGGTTTGCAGCCCCCGCACCACCTCGACCGGATCCATCACCGGAACCGGATTGAAGAAGTGCATCCCCACCACCTGACCCGGGCGCGAGGTGGCGGCCGCCAGCCGGGTGATGGAAATGCTCGAGGTGTTCGTGGCCAACACGGCGTCCCGGCCGCACAGCCTGTCCAGATCGGTCAGCACCTGCCGTTTGAGATGTTCCTGCTCGGGAACCGCCTCGATGAGGAATCGACAATCGGCCAGGGGAGCCAGCGAGTCGTGCCACCGGATCCGAGCCAGAATTTCATCGACCGAGGAGGCGGCCACACGCCCCTTCGCGATCCCGCGGGAAATCGACCGCCGCAGCGCCTCCATCGCCCCGTTCCGCACCGTGGCCGAGATCTCGACCAGCGCGACCTCGAGGCCCGCACAGGCGGCGACCTCGGCAATGCCCCGGCCCATCGTTCCCGCCCCAACCAGTCCAATCACGCGGGGCACAGTGTCTTCCAGTGGTTCACTCATCGGCTACGAATCCTGTTGCGGGGCGTCCCGATTGTAACGTCGCAGTGCCCCCTCGACACGCTACAATATTTTCGTTCTTGTCGTGTTCCTGCCCGCGGAGAGTGCGATGCCCCTGCGTCTCGCGATGCTTGGCCTGTGGCACACCCATGCCGACGGAATGGTGCGGCAGGCCTGTGCCCACCCGGATGAATTTCAATTGCTGGGCTTCTACGACCCCGACCCCACGGTGGTCGCCCAGCGGGCACGTCAATGGGAGTCATTGGTCCCCGGATTCCGCGTATTCGACTCCGCAGCAGAACTCCTGCGCCAGCCGCTCGATGGCGTCTTGGTCGAGGGGCGGGTGCATCTGAACCTCGGTTTCGCCCGGCAAGCGCTCGAACGGGGTCTGCCCGTGTTGCTCGAGAAACCGGCCGGCATTCGCTTCGCTGAATTCGAGCACGTCGCGCACCTGGCCCAAACGAGGGGGCTGCGACTGCAACTGGCCTACCTGTTCCGGTACATGAGCGCCGTGCAGGAACTGCTCTCCCGGCATCGACGCGGTGACTTGGGCCAGGTGTATCTGTTTCGGGGCCGTCTTCCCAAGGATCTCGCCCTCTATCACCAACTGGTGCAGGACCTGGGGGAATACGAGGGAGGGGTGTTTTTCGAAATGGCCGGCCACTTGGTCGACCTCGCCGTCACCCTCGCGGGCCGACCGGTTCATGTGACCAGCGTGCTGCGGCATCATCACGCCGAAGGCCCTGCCGGCTATGTCGACAACGGGATTGCTCTGATCGAATTCGAACGGGCTCTGGCAGAGATCGACATCACGGCATTGGAAGTGGCCCCCGCCAGCCGCCGGATCGAGGTTTTCGGCACTGGGGGTGCAGTGGTGATTCCGCACCTGGGAAGCGGCCACCTGGAGAATGGCGCGGTTCAACCCCTCGAGGTCTGCCGGGCGGGCGACACAACGTGGACCCGCCTGACCCCGCCAGCCCAGGCGTTGCAACTTTCGGACCTGCGCGAGTTCGCGGCGGTTTTGGCCGGCAGGAAGCCTGCGGACTTTCCCCTCGAACATGACTTGATGGTGCACGAGACCCTCTTGCTCGCCAGCCGCATGTCTGACCGTGGGACCGTGGCGCCCCCAGCCTGATCAGAAGCAGGCACAGACTGCCCAACACCAAGTCCTCCCCCAGTGCTCCGTTGGCCGTCGTTCACACCTCGCGGGGTGCGTGGGGCGGATCGCTCTCGTCGAGCCGTTCGAGCCACGCAATCAGCCGCGCCACCCACCGCATTCCGGTGCTCAACAACAGCGCGTTGGCCACTGCCAGGGTGGCATAGATCAATGCCAACACCAAGTCACCCCGCTGGCTCAAGGCGGGGATCGAGTTCACCACGAGACTGACGGGCAGAGTCAGTCCCTGAACGGTCTGCCAACGTGCCTCGGCTTTTCCCCGGCGCAGAGGGACCGGGAGCATGGCACTGAAGCAGATCACGAGATACAGGATCGACAATCGGCTCGACCAGTGCATGCCGCCGCAGGACTCCTCTGCCGGTTCGCCCGGCGTGGCTGATCTGGCGTTACTGATAGAGACCGCGGGTCAATTCCATGAAGGCGGTTTCCAGGTTCAACTCCTCCTCGCGGAAGAGCGTCATCTTGAACCCGGCCTCGATCAGGAGGGTGGGCAGAAAACTGTAGTCGAGCACGCCCGGCCTCAGTGTGACCACCAGCAGCGCCTCGGGTCGGACCTCCACCTTCGCAACATCGGAATGCTGCTCGATGCGCCGGGCCGCCTGGTCGGAATCGCCCACCACCCGCACGTGGAGCACGATCGCCTGACGGACCTGCTTCATGACCTCGTCGACACGGTTGTTGGCCACCATGATCCCCTTTTCGATCATGCCGACCTTGTTGCAGACATCAGCCAGTTCGGGAAGAATGTGACTGGAGACCATCACTGTCTTTTTCAATTCCCCCAGCCGCTTCAGCAGGTTCCGAATCTCAATGCGGGCCCGGGGATCCAGTCCGCTGGCGGGCTCGTCCAGCAGCAACACTTTCGGCTCGTGCAGCAGCACTCGGGCCAGGCCAATGCGTTGCGTCTGTCCACGCGACAACTGATTGACCATGGCATCGCGTTTGAACGTCATGTCGACCAGTTCGAGCTTCTCCTCACAGACGCGCCGCCGGTCAGGGCCGTTGATGCGGTAGGCGGCGGCGAAGAACTCGAGGTACTCGATCACCTTCATGTCGTCATAGACGCCGAAGAAGTCGGGCATGAACCCCACAATGCGCCGAATCTCCCGCGGGTGGGTATAGATCGAATGCCCGTCGACGTACGCCTCACCAAAATCGGGAGTCAGCAATGTCGCCAGCATCCGCATCGTGGTCGTCTTCCCGGACCCATTGGGGCCGATGAAGCCAAACACATCCCCCTCATCCAGCTTCAGATCGATCTGGTTGGCAGCAATGAGATTGCCGTAACGCTTGGTTAGTTTTCGGGTTTCGATCAAGGCGTTTCCACCTTTGGCTGGTCAGGAGGGGAGGCGGGTGCGACTGTTGGCGGAGGCTCGTTGAATTTGGGCAACTGGTTGGGGGACACACGGTCGACCTGCTCCACCGGGATGACCAGCCGGACCAGCGTCAATTGCCTCGTGGCAGGCAAGTCCTGCTGATTCACCACCACCTGCGACAGGGGCTGCTCGAGTTCACCAATCAGCACCCCCCGGCCCGACTGAACCAATGAAGTCAGTTCCAGATCGGCCAACAGACTGTTCGACAGGCCGGTGTAACGCTCACCCCCCACGGTCTCATGGAACGTGATCATGCGCCAGAGTTCATGAGGATCCTGCGCGGTGGGATCATAGGCACGCGACGATCTGACGACCTCTCCTTCCAGTTGTCCCTTTCGGCTGGTCACTCGGGTGCGCCGCTCGCCCGTCATCAGGGCTCGCAGGTCACGCTGCTGCGATTGCGGGCCGGCAGGTTGCCAGGGAACGCCAGGCAAAACCGTGCCCCGGTCGTTTCCAGGGATGTACGCCCAGCCCCCGACCACCAGCAGCACGTTGTGCAAAGGTCCCGGCAGGTTGTGCACCACAGATCCCTGCACCTTGTTATAACCGCTGGATTGCAGCCGACTGACCGCCAGGGGCGTCTTGGAATGTCCCTCCCAATCGGCCCGCGCGGTCCGGGTGGACCATTGAAGAATCGGGAGATTTTCGAATCGGGTGGCGTCGGGCCCCACCGTGTACCTCCTCCCAGCGACGCTCAGCCCCGTCTCGCGATACAGGCCTCCCAGTCCCGCTTCGGGGCTGCCCGCGAACGTCAGCCGCGATTGCCGGGGCTCTCCATCGCCAGAAGACCACGCTGCGCCGGGCAATGGATCGACCTGCAGCGAGACCCGCTGATGCTCGGGGCTGTACAGTGTCACCCATGATCGACCACGCACCACCCCGGTGCTCACATCGACATCGGCCAAGTCGGTCTGATTCAACCGCAGTTGGGTTCCATTCGACGCGCGTCCCCACTGGAGACCAAGCCCCACCCCGGCCAGGGCCAACAGCGGAAAGCTCACCCACGTCCATTCCCCCCGCCGAAACAGTCGATTCACCAAAAAATAATCGAGCGGTCCCACCAGTGCGACCAGCATCAAAATCAGCAGCATCACCCACCAGTAACTGGGGCGGGAAATCTCGCCGAAGTGCTCCTGGATCGAATGCCACTGGGTCGACAGGTCGGAAATGCCCACCCGCGAAAGTCGCTGCCCGGTCGCAGTCGGCACTTCGCGCAACGTGCGCCCCGCAGTCCAGCCCGGAGTGGTGATCTTCTCCAGCAACACTGGCAATCCAATCCAGTCGGCCAGAGGGGCCGTCTCGATGTCGAGCATCACGAGAGACACACGTCCCAAGCCACAGGGAACCACAGCCAACAGCGGCGTTCCTCCCAAATCCCGCACAGGGGCCTGCACATTCGGCAGGTTCTTCAATCGCGGAATGCGAATCCGTCCCGCACTGCGCAGCGGAGCCACCTTTCCTACATAAGACTCGAGGTTGCTGAATTGCTGAACCTGAGCCTCACCTTCAACCTCGACAGGAACCCAAGCAGCCAGAGGGCTCGCTTGCCAAGCCGCGACCGAAGAGAGCGACAGCACCAGGTGCCCCCCCTGCTGCACCCACTGCCGCAATGCCTCGCTTTGGCCTTCCGAAAGCCGCTCAAGCAGACTCTGACCAGCCCCCTCCGCCAATCGGGTGGGCAACACCACCACCTGGGCGGGATGCAGTCCCAGCGATGTGGTGGGGAATTCCGCAACTTCTTTCCAGTCCAACACCAAGAGCTCGCGCTGCTTGTCCCCCGAGAGGGGGGGGGAACTTTCGGTTCGGGGCTGGTAAGGAGCCGGCAGACGGGCGGCCGTCAACCAGACGGGCGTCTTCAACTTCAGTGGGCGATGCAACGAGTTGGTGGATTCCTGGTCCGGAAGCAACCGGCGACGCCACAGTTCCCGCCCCTGCGAATCCGTCACCCAGAGCTCCAACCCCCCCCCCAGACGCCCAACGGTGAAGGGGGCTGAGAGTGTTTGGGTGCCGATGGTCAATTCGGTGGGGCGACCGGCAAAGACGGCCGGGATGCCGTCCACGTCCACTGCTTCCACCCACAACTGGCAGGGCCCGCTCCACGGAGTCGGAAAACGCACCCGAGCCTCGGAGGGCTGCCCCACCTTGTACCAGCCCTGAATACCAATCTGCACAACCGGTTCAGACGTCCCCTCCCCCTCGGCACAGACCCGCGAAATCCCCAGCGTGAGGACCAGGGACCAAACAGAGAGGATGGACAGCAAGCGCCCCCCAAACCGTGACCAATTGCGGAACGAATGGCCCGCCCCTCGCCTGGTGTTGCCCTTCGGGCGATTGGGGCCCGGGGCGCCGCTGTTCTTTTGAGCCCCACAGAGGCCAAGCCCATGGATCCGGGACCGCCGCAACAAACTCCGCACGGATGAGGCCTGTCGAAGAAGGGGGGGCAAGAAACGGCTTTGACGAGCGGCATCTACGGGGAACAACAAGAGCAGTGCTCAGCCATCCCTTGTCGTCAACACGCCAACTACGCCAATTCGCGGTCATGTGTTGGCTCCCGGGGCCAACTTGTGATCACCCGTCACCGCTTCGGTCCAGCGAGCAGGGCCGACGAGCGTCAGACACGAACCGTTTCGGCAGGACTGCCCGTAGCGGGGGAAGTCGTTCCGAACCACCCTGTCAACGGGGTGATTTCCGGGGCTTTCTGATTGGTCACCATCGGTCGAAACGCCACCATCAGCAACAGAGGCAAATACCAGAGCACATACACACCCCCCTGGTGCGGATACCAGAGTTGCGCTCCCAACACCACGGCTGCGGAATGCGCGATGAGGTGGGCCAGTGTCTTCTCACGAGGCCAGAGAGTGGTCGCCACGACCATCACCAGAAAAGCCACCAGCAAAGGCAGCCGCCAACTGGGTCCCAAATATCCCCAGAAACTCTGTGGAGGAGAGTCTTCCCAAATCTGCAGACTGGTCCAGCGCACATAGCCCAGTGTGCTTTCCACCAATTCACTTCCCCCACGGCTGACAAACCACAATGCCCCAACCACCAGCACCGCGGTCAAACCCACGGCCAAGGCAAAACGGCCACCCCCTCGACGCCCGTAAAAACTCCACCAGACGGGCAACAGAAACGCAGGGAAGAACAAGATGCCCGAGGCAAGCCCCAACAACACTCCCGCCACGAAGGGAGACCGATAACAGCAGATGGCCCACACCACCAAGGCGGCGGGCAGCACCTGAATGACCGACCCCAAATCATAAGCCGTGCAGGGCATGAGGATATACAGGGATGACATGGCAAATCCCAGGTCAGGATCGCCAAACACCTGTCGCCCCACCAGCAGCAAGCCAAAAATCACCGCCACATGAGACAGAATCGCCAGACCGCGGATCGTGAAGATTTCCACATCTCCCCGGCGGTCGCTGGCGGCGTGGCTCTGCTGAACAACAGCCCCACTGATCGAATCAACAGCCCTTTTCACCAACGCAGTGGTGGGTCCTGAGGTGGCCTCAGTGCCGGGGGTCAGCAGGTCCGATTCCATCGCGGCCTCACCCGCCACACTGCTGGTCGGGGCGAGTGCACGCACCGTTTCGCTCTGGACAGGATCGGTGAGAAGTTTCATGGTCAGAAACACCACCGTCGCGGCTGTCAGAAAACTCATCCCGGCAGCATTCATATTTTGCTCGAGCCGGGGCCGGCGGACAAAGAGCACATCCAAGAGAGCTCGGATTACCCCCAGGCTCGAGACCCCCATCAGCCACCAGGTTCCCCAGGCCTGCCACTCTTCGCCCGAGCGCAACATCAGCAGCCCGGGAGAGATCATTAAAAGCAGCAGCAGGTCGAGGTTCCGCAGAGACCACAACCGACTGAACTTGAAATAGACCGCCAGGATCAACACAAATGACAGGTACAGCCAAGTGGCATCACTGAGCTGATAGCCCGTGAGAAAATTCTGCATGCGTTCGTCGGCCGTTCCCCCAACTGCTCCGGGATGACAGGCCCAGCACCCGCCAAAACACCCACCCGGTCAGTCTTTCGAAACGCCCCTTTGCCATTCAGAACTCGCCCTGCGTCCAGCCATTGACCGGGGCTCGCTCCGCGGAAAAGGACCCACTCGATGCCTCTGAACCCCGCCACGGGAGCCACTGAGACATCGATGAATTTACCATGAAACTGAGGGAAAACCAACCTCCCCAGCGAAAAGTGAATACCTGCGTACACACTTCTTCGGCTTTCAGTCCAGCTAATATGAACCGAGATATGGCCCAATCACCCGACGTGCACGTCTTTCACTTGTGTGCAAACCCCCATGACACGGACTCTCGACTGTTTCACCCGCCCGTCCGAATCAACCCGGCCTCTGCCCACCCAGATCGGACGCCTGAAATGCCGCTGGCATGTTGTGCCGGCCACAGACTCCCCCACGGAATCGTCCTGGAGGATTTCCGACCAGTCGTCAGACTACATCGTCTGGTTCGACGATGTCTCCGAGGTTCCCCACATCGAAGTCAGCCTCGAGCGGGGAGTTGCGGCTCTCGAGATGATTCTCTGGGCAGATGCACACTTCCTCGTTTCATCTCAGGATCCCTGGAGCCAACTGCTGTTCCAACACCTGCCTCCTGGCTGGGCCGGGCTTTGCCTGGACCCCAGCCAACCGGCTGTGGTCCTGTTTCGCCGAACCGCGTGGGAGTCTCTGCTCAAGTCATCGCCACAGCCCCGACCCGGTTGGGGATTCGTTGGCCGACTGATCTTGGAGAATCGTCTCGGGGCCTCCTTTCCCAACCAGGTCGCATGGGACCAACTTTCCGCCGATCGGCTTCCTCCTCTCACCCCGGCCCCTTGGCCCCAGTCACACTCCTGGCGGCGCACTTGGCTGCAGAATCACCTGCCTCCCCTCGCCCAGCGCGAAACTTCGGATCCCTGCGATCAAACGGCCCTTCAGTCGGCTGTCTGGCAGTGCCTGGGAGAATTGGATCTCAGCCATCGCCTGTCGCAACAGCACGAAGGGGAAGGGACCGACCAGATGTGCGACTACTGGCATGCCATCATGCATCGCCGCGAACCCGACTACGCCAACAGCAAATATTGGTTTCGTCAGCTCGGACGCCATCCGGTGTTTCCTGCCCTGGCGGCCATGGCAAACAGACTGCTGGCCACGTCCTCCTCGTGCGAAGCGGCCTGGCGACAGAGACTTCTGCGTTCAGGAAATTGGGATCCGTTCGCGATGGTCGATTTGACCGAGGCGGCAGCCCAAGACCGATCGCTCGAGCCCCTCGCCCGAAGGCTGCAGGCCCTCGAATTGATCACGGCCTGGGAACATCTGCTGGGACGAGTCTCCCACGAGGAGGGTCGATGACGCATTAATGGAAGACCCGCCACCCCGTCTGTTCGACCAGTTCGTCCAACACCTCGCGGGTCAGGCTGTCCGTTCGGGGAAGTTCGAGCACCTGCAGACCGGGCAATCGCGTAATCAGCCCGGGCAACGCGGCCGCCGAGAGCGACGTTTTTCTCAAAGAGAGTGTGCGCAATTGGGGCAGCGGAGGCAGGTGACCCACGGCGGAATCTTCCAGCGGGGTCTCATCCAGAAACAGCGTCTGCAATGCCGGTAAGCGTTCCAGCGCGGCCAACCCCGATCCATGCACCCGTGTCCCTCTCAAGGAGAGTTGGGTGAGGGCGGGCAGAGCAGGCAGTCCCAACATTCCCGCGTCATCCAACGCAGTTTGATCCAATGACAAACTTTTCAATTGCGGCAGTTGCCGCAGCCCGGCCAAACCCTCGCCGTGCAAGGGGGTCTTTGAGAGATCGAGAGATTTGAGACTGGGCAATCCGGGGAGTGACAAGAGTCCCCGGTCACCAACCTCCGTTCCACGCAGCACGAGGTTGCTCAGCCGGGGTAGTTGGTCGAGACAGACCAATCCTTCCCCTGTGATGGGAACTTCGGCCAGCGACAGGTCTTCGAGCGCTGGCAGGCCCGGCAGGCAGGACAAACCCTGGTCCGTGAGACGAGACCCGTCGAGGCTCAGCTTTTCGAGCCGTTCCAGGTCCCCCAGGCCAGCGAGCCCAGTACCCTGTATGGGAAGCTTCTGCAATGAGACCGATCGCAGCTCCCTCAGCCCGCGCAGAGCCGCGAGTCCCCGATCGGTCACCTCCGCTTCAGAGACCCGTAGTTCCTTCACCTCCGGAAACCAACGCACATCCGCGAGACTGGCGTCGGTGAAGCCCTGATAGAGGTACAGTGCCGAGCATTTCACCTCGTTGAAGACGAACCCCAGCGGATCACCGATCCGGGAAGCGGCCTGGGGAAGCGGCACATACGGTTCGACCAGTCGTCGCCAGCGACGAGGGCTCTCGACGAGCCCGACGGGCGAGAGGCCCCCGCGCTGACCAGCCGCCGCCGCCTCAATGCGCCGCAGGGCATTGGCCCTTAGGTTCCAGCGACAGCCCAACCAGATTTCGTGGATCAACCCGCAGGCGGGAATCAGCCAGAGCCAAATCAGAAAGTTCCAGGGGAGGGCCGGAAACCTCTGTCGCCAACCGCCGCTTCGCACATTCGTGTCGCAACTCGAGCAAGCGGCGGGGGCAGACAGGGCTGGCGAGACGCTCTCCCGATCGCGCATCCCCATGACTCGACTCCCCAGTCTCGAATCCGATGACTACGGCCTCGGCCGCACCAGTCTCCGCAATTGATCTCCGACGAAGAGCCCCACTCGGTGCATTCCACCGCATCATGACTGGCGATCCTGCTTGAATCCACTCTGAAATGGGGCGCAGGCCGAGCTCGTAGACTGGAGGAGTTAACGCCCGATGGTCATCCGACACCCCGGGGCAACACGATTCCGACAGTCCCCCCTCCCCGCGTTTGGAAGCCCTGTGGATGTCCGTCACCCCAGGACATCGATTTCTCGCATCTCCTCAAGTGAATGACGCGGCGGATCGGAGTTGGAGGATCTTTCGCATTCAATAGTTGATCTGCAATTGCATTCGCAGAGCATGTCCCTCGTAGGGAAGATAGCTTCGGCCCACCGTCTGGGCGGTCGTGTTGGTACGGTTGGTGATGGCATATTCCGACGTCAACTCGATCTGAGGGGTGAACTGCCATTCGGTACCGAACTCCCATTCTTTGATGTCACTGTAGGGTGCATTCCGTTCGGGCTTATAACCACCCCGGAAGAAATTGAATCTCAGGAATGGAAAAATCGTCCCCCAACACGGCAAATCATGCTTGTAGAACAATTGGGCATAGCCCCCCTGAAGCGCCCGCTCGATTACCTCGGTCTGGGCGTCGTTCAGCCCGGGCCCATTGCCGACGTTCCACTCGGCTTGAATTCCGAACGGCTGCGGATAGTAGACGAAAGTTGCCCCAACCCGCTCATCCCGAATCCCATCGCGATTGTTGGTTTCGAGAGTCCCCAGAGGACGAACTGGGGCCCCAATTCCCAGTGGACGAATTGGCGAGGACAGCACGGTGTACTTCCCGGTGTAGGCCTGAATGCCAACCTCGACCACCTGCTCATCCGTGAGATAGAACGGCCAAGTGAGACGAGTCACGAGGTGCAAATCGTCGTTTTGTTCCGCGAGAGACCCTCCCTGCCCATTGTAGACACCGAATCCGAACACGCCGTAATTGCCGGATCCTTTCAGCCCTTGATCGAGAACGTATTTGAAGAGGTCCTGAGCCTCTTCCGGCGTCCAGTAGTAGAAGATTCCCAGATCACGTTCGTTGCGGACAGCACTGTTCATACCGTCGTTGCGGTCCATGACGATCCGGTTGGAGCTCGACTGGAGATTTTCCCATCCATAGGGGACCTTTGACTGTCCCACCCGAAACCGGTGAACCTTGTCGGTGTCGACGTAAATATCACCGTACCAGTCGCGGATCTGCGTGAACTGATAGGCATCGGAACTTCCAGGTACGCTTGCGGCGAAATCGGGTTGAAGATAGACGTAAAGATGTTCCGACAGGTCTCCCGAGATGATCACTCGGGCACGGCGGATGAAAAAATTCTGGTCATCTGCGAATGACCGGTCGCCGGCGTGCTGCACCGGAGCGGAGTCGTCCTCTTCCCAGATTGACGTGTTGTACCGGAACTGCGCATAGCCGCGGACGCTGAGCCGATCGAACCACTTCTTGGACTTGGCCTCGGCCTTTTTCTCGGGAGATTTTCGGGTCTGTTCATCCACTGTGGTGATCGAAGGATCCTTGGCAGCTTTGAAACGATCCTTGACCTTGTCGAGCAGATCACCATCCTCACTTCGCGACTCACGCAATTCCAGCAATTCCCGTTCGGTCTTTTCCAGCCGCTGCAGAAGCTGCTCGGCCGTTGGCGACTCAATTGTCGCCCCCTCGGCACCATCAACAGTCTCTTCCGATTCCGCTGCATTTGCCGGTGGAACCGACGGAGTCTCCTCCTCGGCGGCGAAGAACGACTGTCCGGAGCTGCCGGGAAACTGTGCCCTGCCCATGCTCGGGTCGAGCCCGAATGCCAAGAGCCAGGTCGCCACACCGAGTCCCCAAGTCCGCCAGAGAGTTTGTGGCAACCGCATGTCGTTCCGTTTTTCGTTGGGCAGAATGTCCATCTCGTGGTGGCAGTTCGCCTTGAAGCGTGTATTTGGGTGGGTAGACGTGCGTACCGACCGGCACTCACCGCCCCCCCGGGTCAGACAGCAAACCGGACGGGCTTGCTGCCGATTGGACCGAAGATCCCCTTCAGTTCGCTTGAACCGCAGAGTCACCTCAGTCGCTGTAATCGGTGTCTCACGCAAAATCGGTAAATTGTGAGGCCAGAAATTATTAAGCTTTTATGAAGATGCAAGGTTTGCAGCTTTCCCCGGCATCGAGTGGTTGCCCAGAAGGCCAAGGGATTGACCCCCGAATGCCCCGAAACCCCAGACCTCCCAAACCTCCCGGCTTCCACTTCACCCCGATCCCCACGGAGTTATTGCGGCTTTCCAGTTCCCCACGACCACCCCGAAACCGCCTAGCCTTCCACGCGAGTGGAGGTCTGATGATGGTGGAGTCCGGCGCAATTGAGAATTCCCGGCAGGCAATCGTTGCGGGAGCCGGTCTTGGGAAATCGCTGCACCGAAAGGCGACCTGGGACAGCGTCACAAACACCTGCCGCGACCCCGCAGTGGTGGCGGACGCCGTCAGAAATCTGCGTAAGGCAGTCATTCGCGCCGCTTGACGACGAACCGCGACGGACTTCGGTCGTTGGCCCGAATTGCCGAGGCCAACGGCTTCAAGATTTCTCCCAGGCGGCCCCCCCATGGCAATAGGACCGCCGGTGGACTCAGAAACTGGTTGCCGATGACCACTCAACAATCAGGAAATGACCGTAACGACTTGGGAGCAAGGCACGCTGTCGGCGCGAAATCACCTTTTCGTACCGGCCCGGGGTAGTCCAGCCACGGCCACCATGCCGAACACTCAGAGCGGGGTGGAACCGGCCCTGGGCCTCTTCGGACCAATCCCCACGGCCGCATCCAGCACTCGAGCAATTCATTCCCCTC